>NZ_JAFEXF010000119.1 GCF_016905445.1 Streptomyces sp. G44 | reverse complement strand
TGTAAGGGAGCCGGCCCGAGCCCGCGGGGGGGGGGGGTCGCCGTGGGGGGGCGCGCGGACGAGGGGCGCCCCGCCGGGGTCAAGGGGACCGGCGGGGGGGGGGGGGGGGGCGGTCGGGGGCGGGGGGGGGGGGGGCGGGGGGGGGGGGGGGGGGGGGGTGCGGGGGGGGGGGGGGGGGGGGCGGGGGGGCCGGGGGGGGGGGGGGGGGGGGGGGGGGGTGCCGGATCCGCCCCCGGGGGCGAGGGGGGCGTGATCGGCGCCGTGAGGCTCCCGGGCGCCCCCGACGGGAGTGCGGTCGCCGACGCCCCGGGGGGCTTCGGTACCGCGCGGGGCGAGGCGCCCGGCGGACGGGCGGGGCCCGTCACCACCGGGGGTGGAGGCGGCCGGGTTACGGGGCAGGAAGCGGCCGTCCCCAGGGCGGGAGCCAGCCACGCCGGACACGCGGGCAGCCGGATCACCGGCCGACCAGGGACCATCGCCGCCCGGGACGGAAGCGACCGAGCCACGGGGCAGGAAGCGGCCGTCCCCAGGGCCGCAGCCAGCCACGCCGGACACGCGGGCAGCCGGATCACCGGCCGACCAGGAACCGTCACCGCCCGGGACAGAAGCGACCGAGCCACGGAGCAGAAAGCGGCCGCCAGCAGGGCGGGAGCCAGCCACGCCGGAAGCCGGATCACCAGCCGACCAGGGCCCCTTGCCACCCGGGATGGAGGCGACCGAGCCACGAAGCAGGCAACGGCCGTCACCAGGGCCGCAGCCAGCCACGCCGGACACGCGGGCAGCCGGATCACCGGCCGGCCAGGAACCGTCACCGCCCGGGACAGAAGCGACCGAGCCACGAAGCAGACAGCAGCCGCCACCGGGGCCGGAGCCAGCCACACGGGACACGCCGGAAGCCAGATCACCAGCCGCCCGGGAACCGTCGCCGCCCGGGACAGAAGCGGCCGAGCCACCGGTCGGCCCGTGGCTGTCACCGGACGTGGAAGCAGCCGGCCCAGCCGGCCGGGGACCGGTGCCGGGCGCATGGGCGGTCGGCTCAGCGGTCGGCCGGGGCCGGGCGTGGTGCGGGGCGGGTGCCGCCGGGTGCCGTTTCGGCGCGGGGTGGCCCTTCATCGGCGTATCCCGTCCTCGCGGGCCCGGCGCAGTGGCATGCCGGGCGGGCGGCCCGGCGTGCCCGCGTACGGGTCGAGCGGTGCCGCCCCGCGGTGGACGACGTGGCCGCGCAGCCAGTGCCAGACGGCGGCGGGTGGGATGAGGACGCTGGTCACGGCCATGGTGAGCACCTCCGCCCGGTCCCGCGGGCCAGGCAGGATCCTGGCCCGGGCGAACTCGGCGGTGCCGGTCAGCCAGGCGGCGGCGCAGACCGTGGCCGCCGCGGGTCTGCGCAGGGCCGCGCAGGCCAGGGCGCCGACCGCCGCCCCGGAGACGGCGAGGTGGCGGGGCAGCCGACCGCGGGGCGCGGCGGCCCTGGTCCACCAGTCGCGGCCGTGCAGGCGGGTCATGAGCACGTCGTCGGCGTTGCCCCGCTGGAGGCGTACGGAGATCCAGCGGTCGGCCGGGCGCACCGGGTGGGCCGTGGTGCGGGTGCCCGCGGTCACCGACCAGCCGGCGGCGAGTGCCCGCAGCGCGAGGTCGGCGTCCTCCCGGAAGGCACGCCGGAACCGTTCGTCGAAGCCGCCGACGGTCTCCAGTGCCTCGCGGCGGTAGGCCATGTCGGCGGTGATCCACCGGGCGGTGGCGAGGCCGGCGGTGTTGCGTTCCCAGTCGGTGGGGCGGCGGTCGGCGGGGAGCGGGACCTCGATGCGGGCGGTGACCGCGCCGACCGTGCCCTCTTCGGACGCCGCCGCCGCGGCGAGGTCGAGGGCGAGGTCGTCGCACCAGGTGGGGCCGGGCACCACGTCGTCGTCGAGGAAGACGATCCACGGGGCGCGGCCGGCCGCGCGCCAGCCCGTGTTGCGCGCGGCGGCGGGGCCGCGGGCCTCGCCGCTCACGACGGTGGTGAGGGGGCGCAGGGCGGCCGGGATCTCGACCGGCAGGGGCGTGGTGCCGTCCGTTCCCGGGCGGTCGTCGACGAGGACGACGCGCTCCGGCTTCGGCCCCTCCGCGTCGGCCAGCGCGCGCAGGGTGGCGTTGAGGCTCGGCCTGCCGAGCGTCGGCACCACCACGGCGTACGCGCCCTCGACGACGCCCGTGTCGTGCGGGTCCATCGCGTGCCCGGTCATCGCACTCCCCCTCCCCCGGATGCCTGCGGTTCGAGTTCGGGGCCTTGCGGGTCGACTCCGGGGCCCTCGGGTCCGGACGCCCGGAAGAGGTCCTGGCGCCGGATCGCGTACGGGCCGATGGCCAGCAGGTCGACGGGTGAGGAGCCGAAGCACTCCAGGGCGTCGCGCGGGTCGTCGACCATGGGGCGGCCCGCCGTGTTCAGGCTGGTGTTGACGACGACCGGCAGGCCGGTGAGCTTCTCGAACTCGCCGAGCATGCGGGCGACGAGGGGTTCGCGCGCCGGGTCCACGGTCTGGATGCGGGCCGTCCCGTCGACGTGGACGACGGCCGGGATCCGCTCCCGCCAGGCGTCGGCCACGTCGTGCACGAAGAGCATGTACGGACTCGGCATCGGCCCGTCGAAGATCTCGGGGGCCCGGTCGGCGAGCACCATGGGGGCGACGGGCCGGAACTGCTCGCGGCCCTTGACGTCGTTGAGCCGTTCGAGGTTGCCCGCGTGGCCGGGATGGGCGAGCAGCGAGCGGTGGCCGAGGGCCCGCGGGCCGTACTCGGAGCGGCCCTGGAACCACGCGACGATGCGGTTCTCCGCCAGTGCCCGCGCGACGGTCGCGGCGATGTCCGGCGGCCGTTCGAACGCCACGGCGGCCGTCTTCAGCCAGGCGCCGAGTTCCGCCTCCGACCAGTCGCGGCCGAGGTCGGCGCCGGTCATCGGCTCGGGGTCGTCGCCGTGTCCCGCGGCGAGCAGCAGCGCGCCGCCGAGGGCCGTGCCCGCGTCGCCGGCGGCGGGCTGCACCCACACCTGGGAGAAGGGGCCCTCGCGGGCTGTGCGGGAGTTGGCGACGCAGTTCAGGGCGACGCCGCCGGCGAGCGTGAGGACGCGGTGGTGCGTCTTGCCGTGCAGCCAGCGGGCCAGGTCGAGGAGGGTCTCCTCCAGGACGGCCTGGGCGCTGGCGGCCACGTCGGCGTGGGCCTGCGTCCACGGCTCGTCGGCGCCGCGCGGCGGACACAGCTCGTGCCAGGGCACGGCGGTGGCGCGGAAGCCTCCGTCACCCGTGGGGTACACGTGCCGGCGCAGCTCCGCCAGCATGCGCGGGGTGCCGTGGGAGGCCAGGGCCATCACCTTGAACTCGTCGGAGGAGCGGAGGAATCCGAGGTGCGCGGTCAGCTCCTCGTAGACCAGGCCCAGGGAGTGCGGCAGGTCCTGCGCGTACAGCGGTTCCAGTGTGTCGCGGACCCGGCGCGCGGCGAGGTGCGAGGCGCGTTCGCCCCGGCCGTCCAGGACCAGGACGGAGGAGTCCTCGGCGTCGGGCGCGGCGAAGGCGCTCGACGCGGCGTGCGCCATGTGGTGCGGCACGAAGCGCACGATGCCGGGGTCGAGGCCGGGCAGCGCGGCCTTGAGGAAGCCGGGGGCCTCGCGTGCGTACGTCTGCCGCAGGTGGTCCCAGGGGTCGTCGAGCCCCATGTCGCCCGCCGGGCGGGCGAGTTCGGGATCGTAGGAGTAGGTGACGGCGTCGAGGTCCTCGGGCCGCAGATTGGCCCTGCGCAGGCACCAGGCGGCGGCCTGCTCGGGCAGCTCCCAGGCCGAGAAGGGCACGGGGCGTTTCCCGTGCTTGCGTCGGGAGAACCGTTCCTCCTCCGCGGCGGCGACGGTGCGGCCGTCGATCACGAGGGCGGCGGCGGGGTCGTGGAAGAGTGCGTTGATTCCGAGGATGCGCATGAGGGGTCCGGGGTTCTGTTGGCGGGACAGGGCACGGGGCCGGGTGCGGGGGGCCGGGGTCTGCGCGGGCCGGTGCGCGGCGGGGAGGGCGTGGCCGGTCCGGGTCAGGGGTCCGCGGTCAGTGCTCCACCGTGGCGCGGAACCAGTCGATCGTGCGGCGCAGGCCCGTCACGGCGTCCACGCGCGGTTCCCAGCCGAGCTTGTCGCGCGCCAGCGTGATGTCCGGGCAGCGCACGGCCGGGTCGTCCGTCGGGCGGTCGATGAAGCGGATCGCCGAGCCGTCGGAGTCGGCGCCGGTGAGGCCGATGATCAGGCGCGCCAGTTCGAGCATCGTGAGCTCGCCGGGGTTGCCGATGTTGACGGGGCCGCGCATGCCGTGGGCCGCCGCCGCGAGGATGCCGGTCACGGTGTCGTCGACGTAGCACAGCGAGCGGGTCTGCTGCCCGTCGCCGGTGACGGTCAGGGGCTCGCCGTCCAGGGCCTGGCGGATGAAGGTCGGCACGGCGCGGCCGTCGTGGCCCCGCATGCGCGGCCCGTAGGTGTTGAACAGCCGCACGATGGCGGTGTCGGTGCCCTCGGCTTCGGCGTGGGCCGTGGTGAGCGCCTCGCCGAACCGTTTCGCCTCGTCGTACACGCTGCGCGGGCCCACCGGGTTCACATGGCCCCAGTACCGCTCGTCCTGCGGGTTCTGCTGCGGGTCGCCGTAGACCTCGGAGGTCGAGGCGAGCACGAAGCGGGCGCCGGAGCGGTGGGCGAGCCGGAGGGCGTTGCGGGTGCCGAGGCTGCCGGTCTCCAGGGTGTGCAGGGGCAGGCGCAGGTAGTCGGCGGGGGAGGCGGGGGACGCGAAGTGGAGCACGAGGTCGGGCGGCCGGTCGACCTCGATTCCTTCGGCCACGTTCGCCCGTATCAGCTGGAACCCGGGGCGGTCGAGCAGCGGTGCCACGTTCTCCGCCCGTCCGGTGCTGAAGTCGTCGACGCAGGTCACCGCGGTGCCCGCGGCGAGCAGGGCGGTGCACAGGTGTGAGCCGACGAAGCCCGCGCCGCCGGTGACGACGGCGTGTTCCCAGGTACGCGACACAGGTGCGGTCATGCAGCTCTCCTCCGTACGCGGTGACGGCGTGCGGCGCCGTCCACCGGCCGCTCCGACGGCGCCGGGGGCGCCGTCCAGTCCCGCAACAGCCTGTGTCACGTGAGCGGTGACGGCCCGGTGGTGTAGGGCATACGGGTGAGTCGCACCGTGTGAGGAAGGGGGGAGCCAGGAGGGGCCGCACGACAACGGGACCCGGTGTTTTCGCCGGGTCCCGGAAGCGTGCGGAGGGGCCTGATCAGTCGGTGGAGAGCGCTTCGAGGAGGTCGCCCACCTGAGGGTCGGGGAGGCTGCGGGCCACGTCGGCCTGCGCGACGACGCCGACGAGGTCGTGGCCGTCGATGACGGGCAGCCTGCGGACCTTGTGGCCGGTCATGGTGCGCATGATCTCCTCGGCGTCGTCGTCCGCCCCGATGGTGACGGCTTCGCCCTGGGCCAGCTCGCCCGCCGTGGTGGTTTCGGGGTCCTTGCCCTTGCCGAGGACCTTCACGACGATGTCGCGGTCGGTGAGCATGCCTTTGAGTTTGTTGTCCGTACCGCAGATCGGCAGTGCGCCGACACCGAGTTCGGTCATCTTCCGGGCGGCCAGCAGGACGCTTTCGTCGGCGCCGATGCACTCCGCGCCCGGGGTCATGATGTCTCTCGCCGTAGTCATGTCACTCCATTGCTGTGAGCGGCCCGAAAAAAGGGGCCTCTTGTGGGGGTGCGTGCGCGGCGGCTTCTCGTGGGGGCACAGCCGCCGTGCGCCTATTCTTCGGCGCGCTTCCGGCAGGGGAGAAAAGGAAGTCCGCCAAATGCGGCGCCGGAGCGGTGATACGACGTGGGCACGGTGCAGGGCCGGGCGACGCGCTTCAGCGTGACTCGGCGCGACCGGCTACGGTTCGGGTGCCGTTCGCCTCAGCTTCCGAGGCCGCCGCTGCCGAAGCTGCCGCCGTCGCCTTTGCGGTGGTCAGCGGGGTCCTGCGAGGCACAACGGTGCGTACTCGACTGGCCGTATCCCTCTTTGAGCTCATGCGGGAGGAGCCGGCCGCCGTCCCTGGGCACCTCGTCCGGCTCGCGGTACTCCCGCTCTTCCCTGACCGGGCCTTCGTAAGGCCGTTTCGGCTGTTCTTCCGGCTTCGGCGGGCGGGATTCGCGGGCGCGTACCCGTTGACCCCAGAGAAAGGCGCCGAGAAGGACAGCGACCACGACGAGACCGGCGGCCCACATCAGGAGGGAGCCGGTGTGCCCGTCAGCGAGTTCCCACTCCATGGTTTCCATACGAGTGTTGTACCCGCCCTGTCCGAAAAATAGCTGAGGACAGGACCTGTCGACTCACCCGGATGATTTACCGGGGCCATCGGCTCCACGAATTCCTTTGGTGACGCCGGGAAAACCGGCGGAGCCGGAAAGCGGCAGGGCCCGGAAAGCGGCGGAGCCGACCGGCCGACCGACGCCTCGACGGACGGCCCGCCGCCCACGGCCGCGCCCCGCCCCCACCCACACATCGCCGACTATAAACCGACTGTATACGCGGCGTGTATAGTGCTCACATGCCTGCCCTGAACACGCCTTCCGCAGCCTTGAAGATGACGCGTCGGCCGAAAAGGTTGCCTCGCGCCGCCTCGGTCCTCGCGGCGGGCGCGGCCCTCGTCGTCGCACTGACCGGGTGCGCCAAGCTCGACACCACCGCACCCAGCACCGTCCGCAAGGAAGGCGCCCAGGCCGAAGCCGCGGACCAGGGGAAGTTCGGCACGGTGGACTGCCGCAAGGCCAAGTGCGTGGCGCTGACCTTCGACGCGGGCCCCAGCGAGAACACGCCCAGGCTGCTCAGGATCCTCAAGCGGGAGAAGGTCCCCGCCACCTTCTTCACGCTCGGCAAGAACCACATCGTGAAGTACCCCGAGCTGGTGAAGCAGATGGACGCCGAGGGCCACGAGGTGGCGAGCCACACCTGGTCGCACAAGGTCCTCACGAAGATCGACCTGGCCGAGGCCCGCGAGGAGCTGGAGCGCCCCAACAAGGCGATAGAGAAGCTCATAGGCAAGAAGCCGACGCTGATGCGGCCGCCGCAGGGCCGCACGAACGAGGACATCAACAAGCTCTCCAAGGAGCTCGGGCTCTCGGAGGTCCTGTGGACCGTCACCGCGAAGGACTACACCACCAATGACTCCGAGCTGATCCGGCAGCGGGTCATCGACCAGACCAAGCGCGACGGCATCATCCTGCTGCACGACATCTACAAGGGCACCGTGCCGGCCGTGCCCGGCGTCATCGCCGAGCTGAAGAAGCGGGGCTACGTCTTCGTGACGGTCTCCCAGCTGCTCGCTCCCGGCAAGGCCGAGCCCGGCAAGGTCTACCGCTAGTCGCCCGCCGGGGTGACTAACCTCGGTGGCGTGGCACTCTTCCGGTTCACCAGGGAAACGTCCCTGCCGCCCGCCGAGGCGTGGCGGCGCCTCACCACATGGGAGCGGCACGGCGAGGCCGTCCCGCTCACCCGCGTCACGGTGCGCACTCCCCCGCCCACGCGCGTGGGCACGGTCTTCGTCGCCCGCACCGCGCTCGGCCCCGTCGGCTTCGACGACACGATGGAGGTCGTCGACTGGCGGCCTCCCGAGGGCGCCACGCCGGGCCGGTGCCGCCTGGAGAAGCGGGGCGGGACCGTCCTGGGCTGGGCGGAGATCGAGGTGGGGCCGGGCCCCGCCGGCTCCCGGATCGTCTGGCACGAGGAGCTGCGGCTGCGGCTGCTGCCGCCGCTCCTCGACGGCGTGCTGTCCGCGGTGGCCCGGCCGATGTTCGCCCACGTGGTCACACGCCTCACGAAGCCGTGACCTCGCGCGGTGGAAGCCGTGACCTCGCGCGGCGCCGTCCGGCTCAGGCCACCGAACCGATCCGTCCCGCCGGCTTCCGCGCGCCCTCGTGGTGGATCGGCGTGTGCGCGCCGGTGAGCGAGACACCGCTGCCGCCGCGCCGGTTGGCGACGATCTCCGCGGCGATGGACAGGGCGGTCTCCTCGGGCGTACGGGCGCCGAGGTCGAGGCCGATGGGCGACCGCAGCCGCGCCAGTTCCAGCTCGGTGACGCCGACCTCGCGCAGCCGGGTGTTGCGGTCCTCGTGGGTGCGGCGCGAACCCATCGCGCCGACGTAGGCGACGGGCAGCCGCAGCGCGAGGCGCAGCAGCGGTACGTCGAACTTGGCGTCGTGGGTCAGCACGCACAGCACGGTGCGGGCGTCGACGCCGGTGGACTCCAGGTAGCGGTGCGGCCACTCGACGACGATCTCGTCGGCGTCGGGGAAGCGCGCGGCCGTCGCGAAGACGGGCCGCGCGTCGCACACGGTGACGCGGTAGCCGAGGAACTTGCCGACGCGTACGAGCGCCGAGGCGAAGTCGATGGCACCGAACACGATCATGCGGGGCGGCGGCACGCTCGACTCGACGAGGACCGTCAGCGGCGATCCGCACCGCGAGCCGTCCTCGCCGATCTCGACGGTCGCCGTGCGCCCCGCGTCGAGCAGGGCCCGGGCCTCGCCCGCGACCGTGCGGTCCAGCTCCGGATGCCCGCCGAGGCCGCCTTCGTACTCCCCGGACGGATGGACCTCGCCCGAAGGATGGACCTCGTCCGAAGGACGGACGAGGAGGGCGCGGCCCAGCAGCTCGGCCGGCCCGGAGGTGACGCGGGCGACCGCCGCCGCCTGCCCCGAGGAGGCGGCGGCGAGGGCGGCCGTGAGCACCGGCCGCGCGGGTGAGTCCGCGCGGACCGGGGTGACGAGGATGTCGATGACGCCGCCGCAGGTCAGACCTACGGCGAAGGCGTCCTCGTCGCTGTAGCCGAAGCGTTCGAGGACGGTCTCGCCGTCCTCCAGCGCCTGCCGGCACAGTTCGTAGACGGCGCCCTCCACACAGCCGCCGGAGACCGAGCCGATGGCCGTGCCGGACGCGTCGACGGCGAGCGCGGCGCCGGGTTGCCGGGGCGCGCTCCCGCCGACCGCCACGACCGTGGCGACGGCGAAGTCACGTCCCTGCGCGACCCACCGGTGCAGCTCGTCGGCGATGTCCAGCATGTCGGCCTCCTCAAGGCTCTGCGGATGTGCGGAGGGCTCGGCGCCTCAGTGGACGCCCAGCCATCCTTCGATGGGGTTGAGGGCGAAGTAGACGAGGAAGATCAGCGTCAGGCCCCACATGAAGGCGCCGATCTCCCTGGCCTTCCCCTGGGCGATCTTGATGGCGACCCAGGCGATGACGCCCGCCGCGACACCGGTGGTGATGGTGTACGTGAAGGGCATGAGGACGACGGTCAGGAAGACCGGGATGGCGGTGGCCCGGTCGGCCCAGTCGACGTGCCGGGCGTTCATCATCATCATCGCTCCGATGACGACAAGCGCGGCGGAGGCGACCTCCTGGGGCACGATCGCGGTGATCGGCGTGAAGAAGAGGCAGGCCGCGAAGAACAGGCCGGTGACGACCGAGGCGAGGCCGGTGCGGGCGCCTTCGCCGACGCCGGTCGCGGACTCGACGAAGACGGTCTGGCCGGAGCCGCCCGCCACGCCGCCGATGGCACCGCCGGCGCCGTCGATGAACAGCGCCTTGGACAGGCCCGGCATGCGGCCCTTGTCGTCGGCGAGGTTGGCCTCGGTGCCGACGCCGATGATGGTGGCCATCGCGTCGAAGAACCCGGCGAGCACCAGCGTGAAGACGATCATGCCGACCGTCATCGCGCCGACCTTCTCCCAGCCGCCGAACTCGACGGCGCCGAAGAGCGAGAAGTCGGGCGAGGAGACCGCGCTGCCGTGCAGCTCGGGGGCGCCGTTGGCCCACTGCTCGGGGTCGATGACATCCAGGGCGTTGAGGATGAGGGCGACGACCGTGCCGGTGACGATGCCGATCAGGATCGCGCCGGGGGTGTTGCGCGCCTGGAGCATGAAGATGAGGAGCAGGGTGCCCGCGAAGAGCAGGACGGGCCAGCCCGACAGTTCGCCGGCCGGGCCGAGCGAGAGCGGAGTCGCCTTGCCCGGGTGGACGAAACCGCCCTTGACCAGGCCGATCATGGCGATGAACAGGCCGATGCCCATGGTGATGCCGTGCTTGAGGGCGAGCGGGATCGCGTTCATGATCATCTCGCGGAGCCCGGTGACCACCAAGAGCATGATCACGACTCCGTACATCACGCACATGCCCATGGCCTGCGGCCAGGTCATCTCGGGCGCGACCTGGGACGCGATCACGCCGGAGACGGAGAGTCCGGCGGCCAGGGCCAGCGGCACCTTGCCGACAAAGCCCATCAGGAGCGTGGTGGCCGCGGCGGCGAGCGCCGTCGCGGTGACCAGGGCCTGATGGCTCATGGTGTTGCCCGCGGCGTCCTTGCCGGACAGGAGAACGGGGTTGAGCAGGACGATGTACGCCATCGCCATGAAGGTGGTGATTCCGCCGCGCACCTCGCGCGCGACCGTGGATCCTCTCCGGGATATGTGAAAGTACCGGTCGAGCCAAGACCTGCCGGCCGGGACGCGTGAGCCGGGGCCCGCGTCCTCTGCGGTGGTCTTCGGCTCCACTGACGACTGGGTCATGATGCCTACTCCCAAGGTTCACAGGGGCACCCGCGGAAGTCGCGGGATTTGGGATGGTGCGTTGGCTGCACGACCCGGGGGACGGCCCGAGACGAACGATGTCGGAGGTTTTCGGAGGAGGGGTCCGGGGGACGGCGGTCCCCCGGCCTTCTTTCTCCGTCTCCACCCCTGCCAGGGGTTACGTGCCGGTGAGGTGTTCGGGCCGTACCGGCGTCTTGTTGAGCTCAAGACCCGTCGCGTTCCTGATGGCCGCGAGGACCGCCGGGGTGGACGAGAGGGTCGGGGCCTCGCCGATCCCGCGCACTCCGTAGGGAGCGTTGGGGTCGGCCAGTTCGAGGTAGTCGACCGGAATGGTCGGCGTGTCGAGGAGGGTCGGGATCAGGTAGTCCGTGAAGGAAGGGTTCTTCACCTTCGCGGTCTTCGGGTCGACGATGATCTCCTCCATCACCGCCACGCCCAGGCCCTGGGTGGTGCCACCCTGGATCTGGCCGATGACGGAGAGCGGGTTGATCGCCTTGCCGACGTCCTGCGCGCAGGCCAGCTCGATGACCTTGACCAGGCCGAGCTCGGTGTCGACCTCCACCACCGCGCGGTGCGCGGCGAACGCGTACTGGACGTGGCCGTTGCCCTGGCCGGTGACGAGGTCGAAGGGCTGGGTGGGGCGGTGGCGCCACTCCTCCTCGATCTCCACGGCCTCGTCCTCCAGGACGTCCACCAGCGAGGCGAGGGCCTCGCCGCCGTCGGTGACGACCTTGCCGCCCTCCAGGAGGAGTTCGGCGCTCGCCCACGCCGGGTGGTACGAGCCGAACTTGCGCCGGCCGATCTCCAGCACCTTCTCGCGGACCAGCGAGCAGGAGTTCTTGATGGCGCCGCCGGTCATGTACGTCTGGCGGCCCGCGGAGGTCGAACCGGCCGAGCCCACCTGGGTGTCGGCGGGGTGGATGGTGACCTGCTGGACGCCCAGCTCGGTACGGGCGATCTGCGCGTGGATGGTGACGCCGCCCTGGCCGACCTCGGCCGCGGCGGTGTGGACCGTGGCGACGGCCTCGCCGTTGATGACCTCCAGGCGGATCTTGGCGGTCGAGTAGTCGTCGAAGCCCTCGGAGAAGCCGACGTTCTTGATGCCGACCGCGTAGCCGACGCCGCGGACGACGCCCTCGCCGTGCGTGGTGTTGGACAGGCCGCCGGGCAGCGCGCGGACGTCGGCGCCCTCGCTGGACTCCCACTGGCGCTCGGGCGGCATCGGGCGGGCCTTGACGCGGCGCAGCAGTTCGGCGACCGGCGCGGGCGAGTCGACCGGCTGGCCGGTCGGCATGATCGTGCCCTGTTCCATGGCGTTCTTCTGCCGGAACTCCACCGGGTCCATGCCGAGCTTCGCGGCCAGCTTGTCCATCTGGGCCTCGTAGGCGAAGCACGCCTGGACCGCGCCGAAGCCGCGCATGGCGCCGCAGGGCGGGTTGTTGGTGTAGAGGCCGATCGCCTCGATCTCGACGTCGTCGACGACGTACGGGCCGACCGAGAGGGACGCGGCGTTGCCCACGACCGACGGCGTGGACGACATGTAGGCGCCGCCGTCGAGCACGATCTTGCACTTCATGTGCGTGAGCTTGCCGTCCTTGGTGGCGCCGTGCTCGTAGTAGAGCTTCGCCGGGTGCCGGTGGACGTGGCCGAAGAAGGACTCGTAGCGGTTGTAGACCATCTTCACCGGCTTGCCGGTGCGCAGCGCGAGCACGGAGGCGAGGATCTGCATGGAGATGTCCTCGCGGCCGCCGAACGCGCCGCCGACGCCGGCCATCGTCATCCGCACCTTCTCCTCGGGCAGGCCGAGGCAGGGCGCGATCTGCTTGAGGTCGGAGTGCAGCCACTGGGTGGCGACGTACAGGTCGACGCCGCCGTCCTCGGCGGGCACCGCGAGGCCGGACTCCGGGCCGAGGAAGGCCTGGTCCTGCATGCCGAAGGTGTACTCGCCGGTGACGACGGCGTCGGCCTTCTTGGCGGCCTCGGCGGCGTTGCCCCGGATGATCGGCTGGCGGTGGACGATGTTGGGGTGCGTGACGTGGCCCGCGTGGTGGTCGCCGCGGTCCTCGTGGACCAGGATGGCGTCCGGGGCGAGCGCGGAGGCCTCATCGGTGACGAGGGGCAGCTCGCGGTACTCGATCCTGATCTTCGCGGCGGCGCGGCGCGCGGTCTCCGGGTGGTCGGCGGCCACGAGGGCGACCGGCTCACCGTGGTGGCGGACCTTGCCGTAGGCCAGGACGGGGGTGTCCTGGTACTCCATGCCGTAGTTCTTCGCGGCGGGCAGGTCCTCGTGCGTCAGGACGGCGTGGACGCCGGCCGTCGCGAGGGCCTCGGAGGTGTCGATGGACACGATCTCGGCGTGCGCCACCGTGGAGCGCAGGATCTGGCCCCACAGCATGTCCTCGTGCCACATGTCCGAGGAGTAGGCGAACTCGCCGGTGACCTTCAGGGTGCCGTCGGGGCGGAGCGTGGACTCGCCGATGCCGCCCTTGCTCTTGGCGCCCTGGGTGACCTTCGCGGGGATACCGGTCGTACGGGTGTCGGCCATGGCGTCAGGCTCCCTGGCTCGGAGCGGTCTCGGACTGGCGCGCGGCGGCGAGGCGCACCGCGTCCATGATCTTCTCGTACCCCGTGCAGCGGCACAGGTTGCCCGAGAGCGCCTCGCGGATGTCCGCGTCGGACGGGCTCGGGTTGCGCTCCAGCATCTCGTCGGCGGCGACGAGCAGGCCGGGGGTGCAGAAGCCGCACTGGACGGCGCCGGCGTCGATGAACGCCTGCTGGATCGGCGACAGTTCGCCGCCCTCGCCCGTCTGCGAGTCCTGCGGCTTGGCCTGCCACTGCTGGGCGTCCTGGAGCGACGTACCACCGGGGGTGCCGCACGCGCCGGTGCCGCAACCGCCGTGCTCGGCGCGCTGCCTGGCGTAGTCGGCGAGGCCCTCGACGGTGACGACGTCGCGTCCCTCGGCCTGCCCGGCGGCGACCAGGCACGCGCACACCGGCACGCCGTCGAGCCGGACGGTGCAGGAACCGCACTCGCCCTGCTCGCAGGCGTTCTTGGAGCCGGGCAGACCCATGCGCTCCCGCAGCACGTACAGCAGGGACTCGCCCTCCCATACGTCGTCGGCTTCCTGCGGACGGCCGTTGACCGTGAAGTTGACACGCATTACGCGACTCCCTCCGTGCTGCCGCGGCTCGTGCCGCGGTACGACTCCCAGGTCCAGCCCAGCGTGCGGCGGGCCATGATCCCGACGGCGTGGCGGCGGTAGTTCGCCGTGCCGCGCACGTCGTCGATCGGGTTGGCGGCTCCGGAGGCGAGCTCCGCGAACTGCTTGGCGATCGAGGGGGTGATGATCTTCTTGCTGTCCCAGAAGCCGCCCTCTTCGAGGGCCGCGTTCAAGAACTCCTCCGCGGCCTTCGCGCGGATCGGGGTCGGCGCGGCGGAGCCGATGCCGGTCCGCACGGTCCGGGTCTCGGGGTGCAGCGCGATGCCGAACGCGCACACGGCGATGACCATGGCGTTGCGCGTGCCGACCTTGGAGTACTGCTGCGGCCCGTCGGCCTTCTTGATGTGGACGGCCCTGATCAGCTCGTCCTCGGCGAGGGCGTTGCGCTTCACGCCGGTGTAGAAGTCGTCGATGGGGATCAGGCGCGAGCCGCGCACCGACTCCACCTCGACCTCGCAGCCTGCGGCGAGCAGGGCCGGGTGGGCGTCACCGGCCGGGGACGCGGTGCCGAGGTTGCCGCCGACGCCGCCGCGGTTGCGGATCTGCGGCGAGGCGACCGTGTGCGAGGCGAGGGCCAGGCCGGGGAGCTCGGTGCGCAGCTCCTCCATGATCTGGCTGTACGGGACGGAGGCGCCGAGCCGGACCGTCTCCTCGCCCGTCTCCCACTCCCGCAGCTCGGCGACGCGGTTGAGGTCAAGCAGGTACTCGGGACGACGGTGGTCGAAGTTGATCTCGACCATCACGTCGGTGCCACCCGCAATCGGCACAGCCGTGGGGTGCTCGGCCTTGGCGGCGAGCGCCTCCTCCCAGCTGGCGGGGCGAAGGAAGTCCATGAGGCTCTCTTCTTCGTGTCGAGGGTCGTTCGCTGCGAGGGATCGGGAGATTCCGAATAAGGGATTCCGTTCAGGCCACTCGGGCCGTTCGTCCCTCGACTGCTCGTTCATCTGCTGTTAACGCGGAGTGGGGCAAGTACACCGCTCGCTCCTCCGGTGGGGTCAGTCACCGAAACCATGAAGGAGTTGGCTGGCCACGTCGTGCGTCTTGTAGATTCGTATGAAGAACGGACCTCGGCAACCTCGCGGAATCCCCCGGGAAACCGCGGACCCCCGGCGGCACACGGCCCCCGGCGCCGAGGCGTCCGCCTACTTGTAGATGACATTCGAGACAGATCGGCGGCGACGACACCATGCGGCTGCGCGCACTCCTGGACACCGACGCGCTGGGCCTGCGGCTGCTCGGCGGCGAGGACGAGCTGGACCGCACCGTGCGCGGTGTGATGACCACGGACCTGCGGGACCCGAGCCGCTACCTCGCGGGCGGCGAACTGGTCCTGACCGGCCTCGCCTGGCGCCGCGACGCCTCCGACACCGAGCCGTTCGTCCGCATCCTCGCGAGCGCGGGAGTGGCGGCGCTGGCCGCGGGCGAGGCCGAGCTGGGCGACATCCCCGCCGACATCGTCGAGGCCTGCGCCCGCCACCGCCTGCCGCTCTTCGCGGTCAACGAATCCGTGGCCTTCGCGACCATCACCGAACACGTCGTGCGCCAGGTCTCCGGCGAGCGCGCGGGCGACCTCGCGGCCGTGGTCGACCGGCACCGCCGCCTGATGACCTCCGGCCCGGCGGGCGGCGGCCCCGACCTCCCCCCCCCCCTGCCCGGCCCGCCCCGCCGGGCCCGCGCCACCCCACGCGGCCCGGCTGCTCGCCGCGCGCCCGGACACGTACGCCGGAATCCTGTGCACCATCGACCTCGCCGCCGACCCGGCCGACGTGTACGGGTCGCTGCTCGACCTGGCACCGCCGGGTGTCGACTTCCTCCTCCCGCACGGCAACTGGGGCGCACCGCCGCCCGGCATCGCCGCCGAGGAGCGCCCCGGACGGCACCGGCCGCGCCCCACCCCGTACGGCGACTGGCTCGCCGCGCTCTTCGACGCCTGGTGGGACGCCGGACGGATGTGCACCCGCGTCCGCCTCTTCCGGGAGATCGCCGCGCTCCTGCTCGGCCTGCCCAGCACCGCCGAGGCCGTCGGGCTCTCGCCGCTCGCCGCGGTCGTCGTCGACACGGACGGCGCGATCGAGCAGGTCGACTCGTTGAAGTCGGCGTACGCGGGAGCCCCCGCCACCGGCCTCGACGTCTTCCGGCACGGCTTCGACCAGGCCCTGCGCCACCCCGGCGTCGCCGCCCGCCAACTGGGCCTGGAGGGACGCTCCGAGGAGTGCCGCGCCTGCCCCGTGGTGCGTGTCTGCGGCGGCGGCAACTACGTCCACCGCTTCGCCCCCGGCAGCGGCTTCCTGCACCCCTCCGTCTACTGCGCCGACCTGGAACGGCTGATTCGGCACATTGCCGACCGTCTTTCCGCCACTGCCCGCGCCGCCCACGCCCCCAGCGCCCCAAACCGCCTATTCTGACGCTCCTTTGACGCACAATTGGATTTCCTGTGCACACACATGACCGTTTCGCCAGGGCGCGACCCGCCGGCGTCACCGGAGAAGGAGGCCGCGCGTGACCGGACAACCCGGGGGTGAACGGCCGCACGTCACCGTGGTCTTCGCCGGCCAGAGCGAGTCCTGGGCCAAGTGGATCGAGCACCAGATCCGCGCCGCCGGACGCGCCACCACCCTGGTCCGCTGGAACCCGCTGCTGCGCCCGCCCGCCACCGACGCCCTCACCGGCCTCCTCCAAGCCCCCGGCCGCATCCTGCTCCTCATCGACGACTGGTACGAACGGCTCGGCGCCGACCGCTTCGAGGCCTGGGCCGAGGCCCTGCGCGAGGTGCTGCCCGCCCACCGCGACCGCATCGCCGCCGTCAGCATCACGGCGCAGCCGCTGCCCGAGGCCGTCATAGCCCTGGCCCCCGTCGAACTGCGCGGGCTGCGCCCCGAGGCCGCCCGCTCCCGTGTCCTGGAATGTGCCGGGATCGCCGCCCCCACCACCCTCGTCGCCCTCGCCCGCGGCCCCCGCTTCCCCGACGACCTGCCCGAGGTGTGGAACGCGCAGCGCCGCAACCGCCGCTTCACCGGCCGCACCCGCCTCCTGGAGCAGATCCACGACACCTTCGCGACGGCGGGCACCGACGGCTGCTCCGTCACCCTGCACGGCCCCGGCGGCATCGGCAAGACGCAGCTCGCCCTGGAGTACGTCCACCGGTTCGCGGGCGACTACGACATCGTGTGGTGGGTCACCGCCGGCAGCCGGGTGACCGCCCGCGAGCAGTTCGCCGCCCTCGCGCCGGAACTCGGCGTCGACGCCTCCGGACAGCTCGAACCGGTCATCGGCGCCGTCCGCCGCGAACTGGCCGGCACCGCGCGCCCCTGGCTGCTCGTCCTCGACGGCGCGGACACCCCCGAGAAGGTGCTCGACCTCATCCCGGAGGGACGCGGCCACGTCCTGGTCACCACCCTGCGCGCGGAGTGGGCGGCCCACACCGAGGCAGCCGTCCTCGTACCGCCCTTCCGGCGCAGCGAGTCCGTCGCCTTCGTCGGGCGCAGGGCGGCCCGGCTCACCGAGCACGAGGCGGACGGGCTCGCCGAGGCCGTCGAGGACATGCCGCTGCTCCTCGACCAGATGGCGGCCTGGCTCGACGTCACCCCGACCGCCGACGTGCCGGGCTACATCAAGGACATCCGCGGCGGCAAGCCCGACCGGTTCGGCATCGTGGAGTCCCGCGACTACCCCGAGTCCTTCCAGGTCGCCTGGGCCAAGACCCTCAACACGCTGCGCGACGGCGCCGCCCCCGCCTGGCAGCTGCTGAACCTCCTCGCCTGCTTCTCCCCGGACGTCGTGCCGGTCCGGCTCCTCCAGACCGCGCGCCACGGCGACCTGCCACGCCCGCTCGCCGAGCTGGTCTCCGAGCCGAGCAGCTGGAACACCGCCCTGCGCAGGCTCTCCGAGATCACCTCGATGCGCGTCGAGTACGAACCGGGGCGCATGGACATCCAGCGCGTCAGCACCCTGCGCATGCACCGCCTCTTCCACCGCTACGTCGTCGGCATCCAGTCCCCGAAGGACCGCGAGCGCTACTCCGAGGCCGCCCGCAAGGTCCTCGTCACCGCCGACCCGCGCGACCCGGCGTCCCCCGCGAACTGGGCGCGGTACGCCGAACTGATCCCCCACCTCGAACCGTCGGGCGCGCTGGCAACCGAGGACGACGACGTCCGCGACCTCGTCCTCAACTGCATCGACTACCTCCGCATGCGGGGCGAGTACCGCGACGGCTGGTGGCTCAGCCGGCAGGCCGTCGAGCACTGGCGCGCCACCTCGGGCGCCACGGACCGCTCGGTGCTCGTCGCGGTCCACCAGCAGGCCAACATGTTGCGCCGCCTCGGCCGTTACGCCGAGGCGGAGACCGTCGGCCGCGACACCCTGGACCGGCTCACGGCCGAGGAGGACACCCGCCCCATCGAGGTGATCCGCGCCCGCGACGGCCTCGGCGGCACCCTCATGGCCCTCGGACGGTACGACGAGGCCCGCGACCTCTTCGAAGGCGCCGCGGAACGCGCCGCGGCGGAACTGGGCGGCGAGGACGTGCCGCGCACCCTCACGATCCGCAGCAACCTCGCCGTGGCCCTAGGCCTCCAGGGCCGCTACACCGACGCCCTCGCCCTGCACCGCAGGATCCTGGAGGCCCGCGTCGAACTCCTCGGCGGCAAGAACCCCCTGACCCTGTACTCCGCGCTGCGCACCGCCTGGATGCTGCGGCTCCTCGGCAACTACACCGAGGCCATGGACATCCAGGGCCACAACTCCCGGCTGCACAGCCAGGTCCTGGACCGCAACCACGGCCAGACCCTGCACGCGGAGCACAACCTCGCCCTGTGCGCCCGCCGCACGGGCGACCTCCAGTTCGCCCTGGCCATGATGCGCAAGGTCCGCGAGAAGCTGCTGAGCCGCCGGGGCAGCCAGGACCCCGACTCCCTCATGGTCTCCTGCGACTACGCCATGCTCCTGCGTCAGCTCGACCGCCCCGACGAAGCCCGGGAGCTGGCCGAGACCACCGCCGCGCTGTACGAGACGCAGCTGGGCGGCAGCCATCCGTACGCCATAGGGGCGCGGGCCAACACGGGCATGCTGCTGCGGGACGCGGGGGAGCTGAGGGCGGCCCTGGCCGTGACCCTGCGGACGCGGGGGCAGATGGCGCGGGCGGTCGGCCCGGATCACCCCTGGACGCTCGGCTGCGCCCTCAACGCCGCCGCGGTGCTCGCCCTCACCGGCGACACCGAGGCCGCGGCGGAGCTCGGCCGGGACGCGGCGGAGCGCTCCGCCCGCACCCTGGGCGACTCGCACGGGCTCACCCGCGACCTCAGGGCGGGCCTCGCCCTGGACTGCGCCGGGCCGTCCGAGACCTCCGGACGCGGCCGTCTTTACTGGGACTTCGAGCCCCAGCCCATCTGAGACGCCCCCCCCGCACACGGCCCCGGATACGCCGGTGGGCCCGGCCCGAGCGACGAGCACTCGGGGCCGGGCCCACCTTCGTAGGACCGCTGAGGCCTAGGCCTCGAAGACCTCGCTCAGGAGCTGTGCCTGCTCCTGCTCGTGGCGCTTCTTCGAGCCGACCGCCGGGGACGAGCCGTGCGGGCGCGAGATGCGCCGCAGCCGCTCGCCGTGCGGGATGTCGGCGCCGACCGCCAGGTCCAGGTGGTCGATGAGGTTGAGGGCGATGAAGGGCCACGCGCCCTGGTTCGCCGGCTCCTCCTGCGCCCACAGGTATTTCTCGGCGTTCGGGTACTTGGAGATCTCCTCCTGGAGCTCCGCACCCGGCAGCGGGTACAGGCGCTCGATGCGGATGATCGCCGTGTCCGTGATGCCGCGCTTCTGCCGCTCGGCGTCCAGCTCGTAGTAGAGCTTGCCCGCGCAGAAGACGACCTTGCGGACCGCGTTCGCCTCCACCGAGGCGTCGCCGATGACCGGGCGGAAGCTGCCCGAGGTGAACTCCTCCGTCTTGGACGCGGCGGCCTTCAGGCGCAGCATCCACTTCGGGGTGAAGACCACCAGCGGCTTGTGGTGCGGGTTGTGCACCTGCCACCGCAGGAGGTGGAAGTAGTTCGACGGCAGCGTCGGCATGGCGACCGTCATGTTGTTCTGCGCGCACAGCTGGAGGAAGCGCTCCGGGCGGGCGGACGAGTGGTCCGGGCCCTGGCCCTCGTAACCGTGCGGCAGGAGCAGGGTGACGCCGGAGGTCTGGCCCCACTTCTGCTCGGCGGAGGAGATGAACTCGTCGACGACGGTCTGCGCGCCGTTGACGAAGTCACCGAACTGCGCCTCCCACATCACGAGGGACTCGGGGCGCGCCAGCGAGTAGCCGTACTCGAAGCCCATCGCCGCGTACTCCGAGAGCAGCGAGTCGTAGGCGTTGAAGCGCGCCTGGTCCTCGGAGAGGTACATCAGCGGCGTGTAGTCGTCGCCCGTCTCGCGGTCGATGAGGACCGCGTGGCGCTGGCCGAACGTGCCGCGGCGCGAGTCCTGGCCCGCCAGGCGCACCGGGGTGCCCTCCATGAGCAGCGAGCCGATGGCGAGGGTCTCGCCCATGCCCCAGTCGATCGTGCCGTCCTCGACCATGGCCGCGCGGCGCTGGAGCTGCGGCAGCAGGCGCGGGTGCACGGTGACGCGGTCGGGGATGTTGACCTGGGACTCGGCGATGCGCTTGACGACCTCCTGGGAGATCGCGGTGTTCACCGTGACGGGGAACTCGGCCTCGGGACCGGAGACATCCATCGGTGAGGGCTGCGAGGTGGCCTCGCGGACCTCGGTGAAGACCTTCTCCAGCTGGCCCTGGTAGTCCTGGAGCGCCTGCTCGGCCTCTTCCAGGGTGATGTCACCGCGACCGATGAGGGACTCGGTGTAGAGCTTGCGCACCGAGCGCTTCTTGTCGATCAGGTCGTACATCAGCGGCTGGGTGAAGGCCGGGTTGTCCGACTCGTTGTGACCGCGGCGGCGGTAGCAGATGAGGTCGATCACGACGTCCTTGTTGAACGCCTGACGGAACTCGAAGGCCAGGCGGGCCACGCGGACCACGGCCTCCGGGTCGTCGCCGTTCACGTGGAAGATCGGCGCCTCGATCATCCGCGCCACGTCGGTGGAGTACATCGACGAGCGGGAGGACTCCGGGGCGGCGGTGAAGCCGACCTGGTTGTTGATGACGACGTGGACCGTGCCGCCCGTGCGGTAGCCGCGCAGCTGCGACATGTTCAGGGTCTCGGCCACCACGCCCTGGCCCGCGAAGGCCGCGTCGCCGTGCAGGGCGACGGGCAGGACGGTGAAGTCCGTGCCGCCCTTGTTGATGATGTCCTGCTTGGCGCGGACGATGCCTTCCAGGACCGGGTCGACCGCCTCCAGGTGGGAGGGGTTGGCGGCCAGGGAGACCTTGATCTGCTCGCCGTCCAGGCCCGTGAAGGTGCCCTCGGCGCCCAGGTGGTACTTCACGTCGCCGGAGCCGTGCATCGACTTCGGGTCGAGGTTGCCCTCGAACTCGCGGAAGATCTGCGCGTACGACTTGCCGACGATGTTGGCGAGGACGTTCAGGCGGCCGCGGTGGGCCATGCCGATGACGACCTCGTCCAGGCGCGACTCGGCGGCGGAGTCGATGACCGCGTCGAGCAGCGGGATGACCGACTCGCCGCCTTCGAGCGAGAAGCGCTTCTGGCCGACGTACTTGGTCTGGAGGAACGTCTCGAACGCCTCGGCGGCGTTCAGGCGGCGCAGGATGCGCAGCTGCTCCTCGCGCTCCGGCTTGGTGGCGTGCTGGCGCTCGATGCGGTCCTGGAGCCACTTGCGCTGCTTGGGGTCCTGGATGTGCATGAACTCGACGCCGGTGGTGCGGCAGTACGAGTCGCGCAGCACGCCGAGGACGTCGCGCAGCTTCATCATCGACTTGCCGGCGAAGCCGCCGACCGCGAACTCCCGCTCCAGGTCCCACAGGGTGAGGCCGTGCTCGGTGATGTCCAGGTCGGGGTGCTTGCGCTGCTTGTACTCCAGCGGGTCCGTGTCGGCCATGACGTGGCCGCGCACCCGGTAGGAGTGGATCAGCTCGAAGACGCGGGCGGCCTTCGTGACGTCGTCGTCGTGCGAGGCGTCGATGTCCTTGAGCCAGCGGACCGGCTCGTAGGGGATGCGCAGCGCCTCGAAGATCTCGTCGTAGAAGCCGTTCTCGCCGAGGAGGAGGTTGGCGACGATCCGCAGGAACTCGCCGGAGGCGGCGCCCTGGATGACCCGGTGGTCGTAGGTCGACGTGAGCGTCATGACCTTCGAGATGCCGAGCTTGTTCAGGGTGTCCTGGGAGGTGCCCTGGAACTCCGCGGGGTAGTCCATCGAGCCGACGCCCATGATGACCGACTGGCCGGGCATCAGACGCGGGACGGAGTGGACGGTGCCGAGGCCGCCGGGGTTGGTCAGGGAGACCGTGACACCGGTGAAGTCGTCCATGCCGAGCTTGCCGTCGCGGGCGCGGCGGACGATGTCCTCGTAGGCCTGCCAGAACTCGAAGAAGTTCAGGGTCTCGGCCTTCTTGATGCCCGCGACCACGAGCTGGCGGTCGCCGTTGGGCTTCACCAGGTCGATGGCGAGGCCGAAGTTGATGTGCTCCGGCTTGACCAGGGTGGGCTTGCCGTCCTTCTCCACGAAGGAGTAGTTCATCGACGGCATGGCCTTGATGGCCTG
The DNA here is from genome assembly GCF_016905445.1 of Streptomyces sp. G44. Lineage (GTDB taxonomy): Bacteria > Actinomycetota > Actinomycetes > Streptomycetales > Streptomycetaceae > Streptomyces. Next base: position 327 of record NZ_JAFEXF010000119.1, on the reverse strand, counting down.
CACCATCGCGTACCCGATCAGGTGCGTGAAGGAGATCTTCCCGCCGCGGGCGCGCTTGAGGTGGTTGTTGATGACGATGCGGTTGTCGAAGAGCAGCTTCACCGGGACCGCGCGGACCGACGTCGCCGTCGGGACCTCGATCGAGGCGTTCATGTTCTTCGCGACGGCGGCGGAGGGGCCGCGCAGCGTCACGTACTCCGGACCGGCCGGGGCCTCCTTCGCGGGCTCCGCCTTGGCGGCGGGCTTCGCGGCGGGGGCCGGGGCGGCGGCCGCGGGCTTCGCCGCGGGGGCGGCGGGCTTCTCGGCGGGGGCGGCGGGCTTCTCGGC
>NZ_JAFEXF010000118.1 GCF_016905445.1 Streptomyces sp. G44 | reverse complement strand
GGGAGGCGTGGGGGGCGGGCCTCGGGCGGGGGGGCTCCCGGGGGCGTGGGGGCGGCGGGGGGGGGACCGGGGGGGGGGCGGGCTCCCGCCCCGCCCCGGGGGGGCGGGCTGCGGGAGAGGGGGGGGGGGGGGGGGGGGGGGGCGGAGGGGGGAGGGGGGGCCCCCCCGGGGGGCCCCCCGCGCCCCCCCCCCCCGCCGATGTCATCGCGTCAGTCCGGCCACTGCCCCGTCACGCGGCGGACGCCGACCGCGCCGCCGCGCTGCACCGCCGCCTTGACCACGGCGAAGATCGCGCCCTGGAGCGCCGCCGCGGCGAGGATCTCGCGCCAGGCGCGGTCCTCGTCGTGGGCGTCCGGCGCGTCGTCCTCGCCCGCCACCATCTTCCACGTGCGGTTGAACAGGGCGCTCGCGGCCATGCCGCCGAGCATGCCGAAGGCCATGCCGAGCGGCTTGTAGAGCATCGTGGCCCTGGTCATCGGCGGCCACCCCGCTTCCGGCCGCGCAGCACCACGTACGCGAGCAACGCGCCCGCCCCCGCCGCGACGAACGCCCCGGGGCGCCGGCTGCCGGCCCGTACGACGCCGTTCGCGACGGCCCGTACCGGCTCCGGCGTGTTCTCCTGCACGCGCCGCGCCACCTCGGCGACCTTCTCCTCGGCCTGGGCCACGGCCTGGTGCTCCTCCGCGCGCGCCTTCGCGCCGAGCACGGCGCCCTTGGCCAGGGCGGCGCCTTCGATGGCCTTGCCCTTGACCTGCGCGGCGCCCTCGATCGCCTTGCCCTTGACCTGCGCCGCGCCCTCGATCGCCTTGCCCTTGACCTGCGCGGCGCCCTCGATGGCCTTCTCCTTCGTCTGTGCCGTGCTCACGGCGGCCGCGTTCTTCGCGTGCCCCGCCTCGTCCGCCGCCTTGCCCTTGGCGCGGGCCGCCTGCTCCGTCACTTTGTCCTTCACCTGTGCCGCCGTTCCACGTACTTGACTCTTCACCGCTTCGGCCTTCTCCTTCGCGCGGGCCTTCACGTCCGCCTTCGCCGCCAGCTCCTCCACGGTCTCGCCCAGCCGCCCTCGGGTGTCCTCGATCTGCCGGCGCAGGTCGTCCGGCCCCTTCGCGCCCGTACCCGCGGAGCCGTTCGCGCTGTCGGGGCTGTTGGAGCCGTTCGGGCTCTTCGGCGTGCTCGTCATCGGTGCGCCCTTTCCTTGATCTCCTCGACGTCCGCCCGAACGCTCTCGATGGCCTCCTCCGGTACGGGCGGTACCGCCTGGGCCAGCTGCTTGCGTCCCATCACGGCCAGCACCCCCGCCACGGCGAAGAGCACGCCGGTGACGATGAGGGCCGCCGCCCAGACGGGCAGGGCGAGAGAGAGCGCCGCGATCGCGGTGGCCGCCAGCGCCATGAGTCCTACGTAGGAGATCGCTCCGGCCGCCCCGAGGAGTCCGCCGCCACGGCCGGCGCGTTTGCCCTTGGCGGCCATTTCCTGGGCGGCGAGCCGCATTTCCTGGCGTACGAGGTCCGAAAGCTGCGCGGTGGCCTGCTCGACGAGCTGCCCCACCGAGTGCTGCGGGTTGTCGCGGTGCTGCGCGTGATCACGTGTCGACTGCTCGTGCATGGTCCCGGTCACGGGTGCCGCCTCCCTTCTGTCTGGGAGGGCCGGGTACCCGCACCGGGCCACGCTATCCCCGTTGATCCCCGGCCAGCCGTGCCAACTCCGCCTGGAACCAGTCAAGGCGCGCCTGGAGCAGTGCCGCCTCGGCCACCAGTTCGGGCATGCCGAGCGCCGAGAACCCGCCCACGGAGGCCTGCGGGGCCGCCGTGACGACCCTCAGCCCCTCCCCCGCGAGCCGCGCGAACTCCGCGGCGGACACGGCCTGCCGCGTCCCGCGGCACCGCCCGCACGCCGGTTCGAGGGCCCGCCACCCCGGTCTGCCCCACGGGGCGGCGGCGAGCAGCGTGGCGGCGGCGCCGCACCCGCAGGGCGGCACCGTCGCCGTGCGCACCCGCTGCCTGGCGTACCGGAAGCCGCGTTCGAAGCGGATGTACACGCCGAGCACCGTCACTTCGAGGAGCACCGCCCCGCGGTGCTCGGCCGTGCACAGCAGCCCCTCGGCGGTGGCACGGTCGTGCACGCAGTGGAAGCCGCAGTCGCAACGGCGGTTGGGGGCGCTGTGCCGCCTGCCGTAGACGCACCGGGCCTCGTCGAGCACCCCGTACGGCAGGCCCGCGCCGAGGGAGACGCCGGTGAAGGCGGCCCGGGTGCCGTCGTGGGACAGCACCGGGCGGGCGATCTTGTATCCGGTCGGCGGCTCCGTCGGGCGTTCCTCGGGGAGCCGCAGCCTCATCGGCCTGCCGTGGCCTCGACCGGCCGGGGCTCCGGGACCGATTCAGTGGCCTGCGGGCCCGGATCGGGCACGGTCGTCTCGTACTGCCGCCGCGCCGGCTCCTCCTGCCGCGGCTGCTCTTCGGCGATTCCGGTGGCGAGTGCCTTGCCGAGCCTCATGACGCCTCCTAGGGACCGACTGTCCCGCCATGGTGGCCCATAGAGGGGGGAGTTGACACCACCGTCCACCCCGCCCCGACCCAGCTCGCGCCACAAAGACGCGAATGCACCGCATCCTTGCCCGGAACATGCCTTGCCGGCCGCGAGGCGACCGGCAAGGTCCGGCCGCCTACCGGTCCGCGAAGACCGGGGTCCAGCGCCCGGCGGAGTCTTCCTTCGCCGAACGGTAGCCGCTGAGCGGGACGGTCTTGTCGCTGCCGATGGTGACGAGGACGAGCCGCTGCCGGTACTCGCTCGTGCCGGGCTCGATGTCCCAGGCGATGAGCCGCTTCGCGTCGGCCCAGGCGAGCAGTTGCTGTCCCGGCACCTTGGCGACGCGCTTGCCGGTGGCGGGGTCGAGGATCTCGGAGGCGGTGGTCCTGGCGCCGCCCGCGAACTCACCGGCGGCCAGCCTCCCGTCCGGGGAGAGCCGGGCCTCGGTGTACGAGCGCAGGTGCTTCTCCTGCGCGGGGGTGCTCCTCTCCCGGCCCTCGAAGTCGTAGTACCGCTGGTGCGGCGCCGAGGTGAGGCCGGAGTAGACGAGGGTCCCGTCCTCGCTGAAGGCGAAGTCCTCCCGGGTGTTGATCTCACTCAGGCCGAATGCTTCCTCCTTGGTCCTGACCGCGTTCCAGCCGGAGTCGCCGGACGCCACGTCGATGACGTAGTAGCCGGTCCTGCTCGGCGCGGAGGGGCCGGGCCGTTCACGCTTGCCGTCGTGGATCGGCCGGTCCATGTCGAGCAGGTCCGGGTTCTTCGCGTACGTGGTCGCGACGAGCTTCCCGCCGTCGGGCGAGAACGCGACGCCGCCGACGCCCCGGTCCAGCTCGATCCAGCGTTCGACCTTGCCGGTGAGCAGGTCGAGCAGGCCGACCCGCCGGGCGGGCAGGTCGCGTTCGAGGACGGCCGCGGTGCGCATGCCGGGTGCGACGTCCAGCCACGACCAGCGGTCGTCCTCGCGGTAGGTGCCTGTCTTCTGGTCGAGCAGCCGGTAGGTGCGGGTGACGATCTGGTCGCCGCCGGGCTGCTCGACGAGCGCGCTCGTGCTGTACGCGGCGAGTGCCGTGCCGCCCACGGCGATCAGCTCGCGCGGCGGCGTCTGCCCGGGGTGCGCGACGACGTCGCCGCGCCGCAGCTCACTGGCCGGGCGCACCCCCTGGTCCCCGCCTTCCCGGTCGAGTACCGGCACCGCGACCGCGACGACGACGGCCGTCACGGCGGCGAGCGAGGTGCCCGCGAGCGTACGGGCCGTGCGGCGCCGCCGCGCGGCCAGCACCCGTTCGGCGAAGTCCCCCGGCAGGGGGGCGCCGTGGTCGGCCTGCTCCCGCAGCGACTCACGCACCAGCTCTTCCACGTTCACGGTCGTACCTCCATGGGCGAGAAGTCGGAGGACGTCGGCCGGCGCCCCGGGTCCGGCCCGTCCAGCCGCGCCAGTTCGGGAGCGAGGCTCCGGAGCCGGGCGAGGGAGCGGTGCGTCGTGCTGCGCACGGTGCCGACGGAGCAGCCGAGGAGCGCGGCGACCTCCGCCTCGGGCAGATCCTCGAAGTACCGCAGCACCAGCACGGTCCGCTGGCGCGTGGTGAGCTTGGCGAGCGCCCCGCGCAGTACGACCCGCAGTTCGGCGGCGGACGCGCCGTCCCCCGCGGCGGCGCCCTCCGGCGGTTCGGCGACGGCCAGTTCACGCCGGGGCCACTTCAGCCGCCACCGGCTCACCTGCTGGCGGTACAGGATCCGCCGTACGTACGCCTCCGGCTCGTCGATCCGCCGCCACCGGCCCGCGGCCTTGACGAGCGCGTTCTGGAGCAGGTCCTCTCCCGCGTGCCGGTCGCCGCCGCTGAGCAGCACGGCGGTCCTCAGCAGCGCCGACGACCTGGTCGCCACGAACTCCCGGAAACTGTCCCGCTCTTCGGCATCCATCGTCACCTTCGCTCCCTGGGGGGCCTGTTGCCCTCCCGCATGGGTGAGGACGAGTCCGGGTCCCGCCCGCTATGCCTGCCGCTCCCAGAAAAATGCCCGTCCACACCGACACGACGTAGCCCGCCCGGGCCCGGTCCGCGTCACAGCCCAGCCCTCGAAGCCCCGCAGCGGAGCCCCGGGCGCCCGAGCCGATCCGGCGAAGGTTCCGGTTGAGGGCATCGAACCTTCTTGACTTGCGAGGCTTGCTGCCCGTTTCCGGGACGGCGACCCCGAGGGCGGCAAACGGTCTCGAGATACGGCATTCCTGTCAACGGATCGCAAGTTGTTGTCGCCGTAGCGATCCCGAGTGCGACGTGATCGATAGCGGCTGGTAGGCCGGGTGATTCTGCGATCGTCGCGCAAGAAGGCAGGGCCTCTGTTCAGTTCGTGGTCGATGAAGACCACGAATGCGCCAGGAGACCGTGTTGTCTCTGTTCAATGCGCAGAAGCCCGCGGAGTTCAACTCACTGCTCGGGTAGTGTGTTTGTCTCGCTCACCGATTCGGGAATGCCGTCGATCAGATCCTGGGAGGTGTTGACGAGCCGCTGTAGACGGTGTTCGCGGCCATCGGTATGCCAGGTGTCGCCAACGCCGTGTCGGGGTGTTGCGCGCAGCTCGCTTCTCGCCCGCCATGGCGCCCGCACAGGCGGTGGCAACCGTCGTAGAGCGGACCAAAGTCGCCGGTATCGCCACATCGCCTGACGCGCCTCGTGGCTGATCGCTGGGACGCAGGGAGGGGACGATGTCGTACCAACCCTCTCGATTCCTGTCGAACCGCTCGAATCATCCGGTGTTCCGTGTGTGGTGTGCGTCGCGAGCCGCTCTGGGCGTGCCGCGCTCTTCGTCGGTAATGATCTTCAGCGGGTTGAAGCGTGATCGCCAGGACGCTGCATCCCTGAACATTGAGGCCGCTCGCGAACACCCTCCGAACGTCGCACAACTTCCTTTCCGCATCCCGTTTCAAGGCGCCTTCACGAAATCCTCGGGTCCCTCGACAGCCACGCGAGGCGACGGAAAAACAGAAGGCGAGCCGCAACGTGATCCGGTCGATGTTGACCACCGGAGGTGTGCCTGAAGAGCCTTCCGTTCCCATCGGAGAATGCCCCCCGGGGTACGCCTTCGCGGCCAGCGCTCAAACCCGTGGGCTGACGCCGCTTTTGGAATCGGACAAACCCATGTGTTTGTATGCAGCGCGTAACTTGATCACGGCGGTCACCTGCCCCTCCATAGGGAACGGGGCCCTATCGCCGTGCCTTGATCCCTGGAGCAACAACGTGAAGCGCAATTGGCGTGCCCACGCCACGGCAATAGCGGTATTGACCGCAGGCGCCGTCCTGGTCTCCACCCCGCACGCCATCGCCCGGCCCTCGGCCGAGGAGGCAACCGCGGCCGAGGTCGACCAACTGCTGTCGGGTCTGAAGGACCTGGACAGCGGTCTGGAGACCTTCAAGTCCACCCCGATCAAGGAAGCTGAGACTGTTGAGGCCGCGCAGGCGGCAGCGGCGGTACAGGACCGCAAGGTCGAGGTGCTGCAAATGCGCACCGAAACCGACACTGTCTACGCCAATCCCGATGGCACCCTCACCCGGGAGGCTGCATCCGGTCCGATCCGTATGATCCGTGACGGCGAGTGGGTGGACGTCGATGTCGACTTCAAGGCCGCCAAGGACGGCACGGTGGCAGCCAAGGCGCATCCCCAGCAGCTGGAGCTGGCCGGCAAGGGGGGTGCCCTGCCGAAGTCGATCGAGGATGTGGCGAAGGCCCCGGAGGCCAAGGCACGCGACCTCATCACTGTCGGCTCGGGCAAGGACCGGTTGGCGGTGCAATGGAAGGGGGGCCTGCCCGCCCCGAGCCTTGAGGGGAACGTGGCCACCTACAAGGACGCGGTCCCCGGCGGTGACCTGGTGGTGGAGGCCACCCGGACGGGCTTCGAACAGTTCCTGAAGCTCCGTGAGGCACCTGAGGACGGGGCGCCGCTTGTCCTGCCCATGACGCTGCCTGACGGGATGACCGCCAGGCAGAACCCCGACGGGTCGGTGTCCTTCACGGACGCCAAGGGCGAGGAACAGGTACTGATGCCCGCACCGGCGATGTGGGACGCGACGGTGGATGACAGGTCGCTGGAGCACACCAACACCAAGCCGGTGGACATGAAGGTCACCCAGCACGGCAACACGGTGGAGCTGACCCTCACACCCGACGTCAAGTGGCTGAGCGACCCCAAGACTCAGTACCCGGTGACGATCGACCCGGCCACCGACGCCCTGGACGTCCTGTTCGACACCTTCGTGCAGGGCGGCGACGCTACCGACCAGTCGGCGAACACCGATCTCAAGGTCGGCTGGCCCGGAGACCACTCAGGTTCCACGAAACGCACCGCCCGGTCGTTCCTGACCTTCCGCACGTCCAACTTCGCCAACTCCCTCGTGTCCGAGGCGACGCTGAAGATGTGGAACTACCACTCGTGGTCCTGCGAGAAGCGCGACTGGGAGGTGTGGGCTGCGGACGCGGCGGACAAGAACACCCGCTGGACCAAGCAGCCGGAGCTCAAGGAGAAGATCGCCACCTCCAGCCAGACCAAGTCCGCCTCGTGCTCGAATGCGGGATGGGTGAGCGCGGATATCACCAAGCTCGCACAGACCTGGTCGTCGGCCAAGGCCGAGCAGGGCTCCATCGCTCTGAAGGCGGCCGATGAGTCCGACACCTACGCCTGGAAGCGGTTCTCCTCCTCCGAGGCCGCCGATCAGGACCAGGTGCCCACTCTGGAAGTCACCTACAACTACCGGCCCACCAACGGCTCCAACCTTCAAGCCGGCACACCGTTCCTGTCCCAGGGCGGAATCTTCAAGGTGAACTCGACCACGCCGACCCTCCGGTTCTCCGCCGAGGATCACAACGGCGACGACCAGGTCACCGGAACCTACGAGATCACGGACACCTCGACGAACAAGGTCGTCTCAACTCTCCGTGCCGCTCCGGTGCCGTCCAACAGCACATCCAGCGTGAAGGTTCCCGCCGGGAAGCTGGTTTCGGGCAAGACCTACAGCTTCCGTACCACCACCTACGACGGCACCCACTACGCCAATGGCTGGTCCGACCCTGTCCGCTTCACCGTGGACACCTCGTGGGAGCCCAGCACCGCCGAAAGTGCCCTCGGCCTGGCGAACCTGTACTCCGACGCCGCGGACATCACCGCTGCGACCGCCTCCGACAACAAGTACGCCTCGATCGCCGCGACCGAGGAGAACATCGTCTCCATTCCCTGGGACGGCAAGAACAACGGCATCGAGATCAAGAACGCGCTGATGCCGAACACGCTGTCCATCCCCCAGGGCGGAACCAAGGGCACCCAGGTGGGCGGCAACGTCGTCTACGCATCCTCCGGTGCCGTCGACACGGTCGTGCAGCCCACCACCGACGGCGGCTCGCGCACGCTGAACATCCTCAAGAACAGCTCTGCGCCGCACGACTACGAGACCGGCTTCGTCATTCCCGCGGGGATGAAGGTCGTCACACACGACGACGGCTCCGTGTCCTTGTACTCTGAAGGAGACGACGACGCCGGCAAGGCGCCTCTCAAGGAGCCGGCCGGCTTCTTCGACGCCCCGTGGGCAAAGGACGCCAACGGCAACGATGTCCCCACCAGCTATAAGGTAGTCGGCAACAAGCTGATCCAGCACGTGGACTTCGATGCCGACAGTGCCTTCCCCATAGTCATCGACCCGTCCTGGTGGTCCATGACCAAGAAGATCTTCAAGTGCGCCACATACGGCCTCGCTCCTTTCGTCTTCGGCTTCACCCCTGCGGGGTCGACCAAGCGTGTCATCACCGCCGTCCGCCTGGCCAAGAAGATCGGGCTTAAGAAGACGGCGAAGCTCATCTACAACTACTCCAAGCGCCGCAAGATGGAGCCCTCAATGCGCAAGATGGTCGGTGTGCTGTTGGGCATTGACACGGTCAAGGCCAACTGCAAGTTCTGACACCAAGGGACCACTGATCACCATGCTCATCAATGCCATCGCAACGGCAGTCCTGCTGGCGGAACTAGGCGTCATGATCCGCTATCGGCTCGTCCGCGGCCGTCAAGAGCGTCCCGGGGACTGGCCCCAGCTGACCGACGCCCGCTACGGCCACCACGCCGTGGCTCTGGTTGCGGCTCTCACCGGCTGGGCCGTCACCGGAGCAGACACGGACTGGGGAACCGTCATCCCCGTGCTCTTCCTCGGGGTGGTCATCCCTGCCCAAGCTGCTCTCGCGGCCACCGTCCTGTGGCGGCCCCTCATCGGCTGGCTCATATGCGCAGCGGGAGGGATCACCGCAGGCATGGCCAGCCTGTAGACAGCCTTCCCTCCCAACGGGCCGCCCATCAAATCCCCTTCCCGGAATTCCGATGGGCGGCTCCCCTTTTACCGGCATCCCAGCCGCATGCAATGCCGCCTGGCTGGAGGGGCGGGTTGGCCGGCGGAGGGCTACCGCCACCGCGTCATGCTCGACGCGGTGTCCTACGTGGTTGACGACGGCATCAAATGGCGGAGAATGCCAGCGAAACTGCCCCTGACTCGGGCCGTTACCTCCGGCATTGTCCAGGCCGTCGTCAAGCAACAGTTCCCTGGCCCAGACATCAATGCTCGCGGCCTCGATCCGGTTAACCCGCTCCCTTGAGCCGGACACCCAGTAGGGAGAGCACGGCGTACGGCGTCGGGGAGGGCCATCCGACGGTGAGCGGCAGTCGCCCACGACGAAGGCGGCCACCCCCGCAGGGGTGACCGCCCGAGTCCGCCGGGAGGCGTTGCTCAGTTGTGGCTGTGCAGGATCTCGTTGAGGCCGCCCCAGACCGCGTTGTTCGGGCGGGCCTCGACGGTGCCCGTCACCGAGTTGCGGCGGAAGAGGATGTTCGAGGCGCCGGAGAGTTCGCGGGCCTTGACGATCTGGCCGTCGGGCATGGTCACGCGGGTGCCCGCCGTGACGTACAGGCCGGCCTCGACGACGCACTCGTCGCCCAGCGCGATGCCGACGCCCGCCTCGGCGCCGATCAGGCAGCGCTCGCCGATGACGATGCGGACGTTGCCGCCGCCGGACAGGGTGCCCATGGTGGAGGCGCCGCCGCCGATGTCCGAGCCGTCGCCGACGACGACACCGGCGGAGATGCGGCCCTCGACCATGGAGGTGCCGAGCGTGCCCGCGTTGAAGTTCACGAAGCCCTCGTGCATGACCGTGGTGCCCTCGGCGAGGTGCGCGCCGAGGCGGACGCGGTCGGCGTCGGCGATGCGGACGCCCTTCGGCACGACGTAGTCGGTCATCCGCGGGAACTTGTCGACGGACGTCACCGCGAGGTGCAGGCCCTCGGCGCGGGCGTTGAGCCGCACCTTCTCGACGTCGTCGACGGCGACCGGGCCGAGCGAGGTCCAGGCGACGTTGGCGAGGAAGCCGAACTGGCCGTCCAGGTTCACGCCGTGCGGCTTGACCAGGCGGTGCGAGAGCAGGTGCAGGCGAAGGTAGACGTCGTGGGCGTCCATCGGCTTGTCGTCGAGGGAGGCGATGACCGTACGTACGGCGATGATCTCCACGCCCCGGCGGGCGTCCGGGCCGATCGCCTTGGCGGCGCCCTCGCCGAGCAGCTCCACGGCGCGCTCGGCGGTCAGCCGCTCGGAGCCCGCGGGGCCCGCTTCGGAGACGAGCTCGGGCGCGGGGAACCAGGTGTCGAGGACGGTGCCGTCGGCGGTGACGGTGGCGAGGCCTGCGGCGATGGCGCCGGTGGTGCGGGATGCGTTCGTGTCGGTCATGGGTGAAACCTAACCTCCGGCACGGCGCGCGGGCGAACCGGTCTCAGGGTCCGGGCCGCCCGCGACGCCCGCGGCGGCCGGCCCACGGCTCCGCCCCCTCACGGCGGCTCCGCGGTCACGGCGCGCACCGAGGCGGCCCTTGCGGCGGTCAAGGCCCTGGCGGCGGCCAAGGCCCGACGGCGGTCAAGGCCCTGCCGCGATCAGCCGGTTGAGCACCTCGCGCGCGTACGCCTCGTCGTACGCGCCGCCCGTCAGCAGCACCTCCAGGCTGATCCCGTCCATCAGGGCGACCAGGGCGCGCGCGGTGACCGGATCGGTGCGCGGCACCAGTACGTCGGTGAGCCCCTGGCACCACTCGGCGGCCACGGGACGCAGCGCGGGCCTGCGCAGGGCGGCGAGGTAGAGCTCGTACTCCAGTTCCAGACCGGTTCGCTCCCCCGCGAACCACTCGCCGAGGAGACGGGCCAGCTCCTCCGCGAGGTCGGCGTCCGGTTCCGCGAAGGCGCCGCCCGCGGCCATCACCTTCGCGAAGCCCTCGTTGCTCTGCCGCAACGCGGCCACCAGCAGCTCGTCGAGCGTCTTGAAGTGGTACGTCGTCGAACCGAGCGGTACGTCGGCCTCGGCGGCGACCGAGCGGTGGCTGAGCCCGGCGATCCCCTTCGCGCCGACCACCCGGATCGCGGCGTCGATGATCCGCTGGCGGCGCTCGGGGTCGTGGCGCCGGGGCATCAGTGCGCCCCGCCGAGGTTGAGCACGACGACGCCCGCGATGACGAGCGCGATCCCGGTGACCTTGAGCAGCCCGGCCGGCTCACCCATGAACAGCATCCCGATCGCCGCGACGGCGGCGGTGCCGATGCCCGCCCAGATCGCGTAGGCGGTGCCCACGGAGAGCGTCTTGAGGGTCTGCGCGAGCAGCGTGAAGGCGAGCACGTAGCCCACGACGGTGATGAGCGAGGGCCACAGCTTGCTGAACCCCTCGCTGTACTTCATGGCCGTGGTCCCGGCCACTTCCGCCGCGATGGCCGCGGCCAGCAGTGCGTATCCCATGCGTACGAGTGTACATATCGATGTGTACGGGCGTACGCAACTCGTGGGGTCACGGCGGGCTAAGGTGACGCGATCTCTGTGGGGGGCCACAGAGCGCACGACACACCATGGAGCGCGAGAGCAGATGCCGGACACACCGGGGTGGGGACCTCAGGATCCGCAGGACCCGCAAGGCCCGTCAGCCCCGCAGACAGGGCCGGGGCACGGCGGCCCGCAGCACGGCGGCCCGCAGCACGGAGCACCCCCCTACGGATCTCCCTCGTACGGAACACCGCCGTACTCGCCGCCGTACCCGCCCCCGCCGCCCTACGGCTGGGCGCCCCAGGGTCCCTGGGGCCCGCCGCCTCCTCCCCCGCCGAAGCCCGGCGTCATACCCCTCGCCCCGCTCGGCGTCGACCACGTCCTCGGCGGTGCCTTCGCCACGATGCGGCGCTACGCCAAGCCGCTGTTCGGTGCCGCCCTCGCCGCGTACGCCGTGTACGCCGTCGTGCTCGGGGCCGCGCTCGGCGTCGCGTACGCCCTCACCCGGGAGCACTACGCGGCGCTGACCGCGGACGGGGCGGAGTTCTCCTGGGAGCACGGCCGGCCGCTGCTGGTCACGTTCGGCGTCGTCTGGGCGGCCGGCCTGGTCGGCGCGCTCGCCGTCAACTCGTTCGTGCAGGCCACGACCGCGGCGACCCTGCACGAGGCGGTGCTGGGCCGCCCCGCCACCGTCCGTGCCGTGACGCGCAGGGCCTGGTCGCGGACACCGGCGGTGGCGGCCGTGACGGTGGTGCTCACGCTGATCCTGATGCTGCCGCTGGGGGCCTTCGCCCTGCTCTTCCTCTCCTTCCTCTTCCTGCTCCTGACGCAGTGGGTGATCCCGTTCGGCCTGGTCTTCCTCGCGCTGCTCGTGGTGCTCCCGCTGGCGGCCTGGCTGTACGTCCTCTTCGCCTTCGCCCCCGCGGCCGCCGTCCTGGAATCGGCGGGCCCCCTCACCGCGCTGCGCCGTTCGGCACGCCTGGTCCGGGGCGCCTGGTGGCGCACGTTCGGCATCTCACTGCTGGCCGGCGCGATGGTGATGATCGTCTACCTCGTGTACCAACTGCCCCTTCAGTTCGCCGCGCCGGAACCGGCCGTGGCCACCCCGGACACCCCCGCGTCCGACGTGCTGCTGGACCAACTGCGCTCACAGACCGGCCTGTACGCGATCGTCGCCCTGCTCGGCGGCCTCCTCACCCAGCTGGCCGCCGCGGTCTTCCTCCCCCTGGTGACCGCCCTCCTCTACATCGACCGCCGCATCCGCGAGGAGGGCCTGGCCCACACCCTGGCGGAGGCGGCGTCCCAGCCGATGGCCACGGACACGGACACGGCCACGGACACGGCCACCGCGCCGGCCTGAGGTGCGCCGGGTACGCGGAAGGCCCCCCGCGCCATGGGCACGGGGGGCCTTCCGCCGACCGCAGGGATCGACCGTGGCCGGATGGCTCAGACGTTGAACCCGAGCGCGCGAAGCTGCTCGCGCCCCTCGTCCGTGATCTTGTCCGGGCCCCACGGCGGCATCCAGACCCAGTTGATCCGCAGCTCGTTGACGATGCCGTCCGTGGCGGACTTCGCCTGGTCCTCGATGACATCGGTCAGCGGGCAGGCCGCGGACGTCAGCGTCATGTCGATCGTGGCGATGTTCGCGTCGTCGACGTGAATGCCGTAGATCAGACCGAGGTTGACGACGTCGATGCCCAGCTCCGGGTCGACGACGTCGTACAGCGCCTCGCGGACCTCTTCCTCGGAAGCGGGCTTCGTGGACAGGGTTTCCTGCGTGACGTTCTCGCTCATGCGCTCTTCCTCTCGGCGACGGCGGCGGCATCGGCGGCGGCAGCGGCGCCGTCGTTCTCGCCCAGCGCCTGGGCCGTCGCATCCTTCCACGCCATCCAGCTCAGCAAGGCGCACTTGACGCGCGCCGGGTACTTGGAGACCCCGGCGAACGCGACCGCGTCCTCCAGGACCTCCTCCATGGCGTCGTCCGGCTCCAGCCTGCCCTTGGACTGCATCAGCTCCAGGAACACTTCCTGGATCTTCTGCGCCTCGGCCAGCTCCTTGCCGACCAGGAGGTCGTTCAGGACGGACGCGCTGGCCTGGCTGATGGAGCAGCCCTGGCCCTCGTACGACACGTCGGCGATGGTCGACCCGTCGTACTTGACGCGCAGGGTGATCTCGTCCCCGCACGTCGGGTTGACGTGGTGCACCTCGGCGTCGCCATCGCGCAGACCACGACCGTGCGGGTGCTTGTAGTGGTCCAGGATGACTTCCTGGTACATCGAATCCAGCTTCACGTTCCCAGCCAGCCCCTCAGCCGAAGAAGTTCCGTACGTGCTCCAGGCCGTCGACAAGGGCGTCGATCTCGCCGGGCGTGGAGTACAGATAGAACGACGCTCGCGTGGTCGCAGGAATTCCGTAGCGGAGGCAGACGGGGCGCGCGCAGTGGTGTCCCACGCGGACCGCGATGCCTTCCTCGTCGAGCACCTGGCCCACGTCGTGCGGGTGGATGTCGCCGAGCGTGAAGGAGATCGCGGCGCCGCGGTCCTCGGCCGTCGTCGGACCGATGATCCTGAGGTCCGGGACTTCCATGAGCCGCTTGACCGCGTACTCGGTGATCGCGTGCTCATGCGCGGCGATCTTGTCCATGCCGATGGCGGTGAGGTAGTCGACGGCCGCGCCCAGGCCCACGGCCTGGGAGACCGGCGGCGTGCCCGCCTCGAACTTGTGCGGCGCGGGGGCGTACGTCGACGAGTTCATCGACACGGTCTCGATCATCTCGCCGCCGCCGAGGAACGGGGGCAGGTCCTCCAGGAGCTCCTGGCGTCCCCACAGCACGCCGATGCCCGTCGGACCGCACATCTTGTGGCCGGTGAAGGCCACGAAGTCGGCCTGGAGCGCCTGCACGTCCAGCGGCATGTGCGGCGCGGCCTGCGAGGCGTCGATGAGGACGAGGGCGCCGACCTCCTGGGCGCGGCGCACGATGGCCTCGACCGGGTTCTGCGTGCCCAGGATGTTCGACACCAGCACGAAGGAGACGATCTTCGTTTTCTCCGTGATGATCTCGTCCATGTTGGACAGGTCGAGGCGGCCGTCGTCGGTGAGCCCGAACCACTTCAGCTTCGCGCCCGTGCGCTGCGAGAGCAGCTGCCACGGCACGATGTTGGAGTGGTGCTCCATCTCCGTGATGACGATCTCGGTCTCGTGGTCCACGCGGTAGGGCTCGTCGGCCCAGCCCAGCATGTTGGCCACGAGGTTCAGCGACTCCGAGGCGTTCTTGGTGAAGATCACCTCGTCGCGGCTGGGCGCGTTGATGAACGCCGCGACCTTGTCGCGGGCGCCCTCGTACAGCGCCGTGGCCTCCTCGGCGAGGACGTGCACGCCGCGGTGAACGTTGGCGTTGTGCTGCTCGTAGTACTCGTTCAGTACGTCGAGGACCTGGCGCGGCGTCTGCGAGGTCGCCGCGTTGTCCAGGTACACGAGCTTCTTGCCGTCGTGGATGCGGCGATCCAGGATCGGGAAGTCCTTGCGGATCGCCTCGGTGTCGAGGAGGCCCGGCAGCTGTGTCACGCGGATGCGCCACCCTTCGTGTAAGCCTCGTAGCCCTCGGCCTCCAGCTTGTCGGCGAGCTCGGCGCCGCCGGACTCGGCGATGCGACCGTTCGCGAACACGTGCACGAAGTCGGGCTTGATGTAGCGCAGGATGCGCGTGTAGTGCGTGATCAGCAGCGTGCCGACCTCGCCGGTGGCGCGGACGCGGTTGACGCCGTCCGAGACCTGGCGCAGCGCGTCGACGTCCAGACCGGAGTCCGTCTCGTCGAGGATCGCGATCTTCGGCTTGAGGAGCTCCATCTGGAGGATCTCGTGGCGCTTCTTCTCGCCGCCGGAGAAGCCCTCGTTCACGTTGCGCTCGGCGAAGGCCGGGTCCATCTGGAGCTGCTCCATCGCGGACTTGACCTCCTTCACCCAGGTGCGCAGCTTGGGGGCCTCGCCGCGGATCGCCGTCGCCGACGTGCGCAGGAAGTTGGAGACCGAGACGCCGGGGACCTCGACCGGGTACTGCATGGCGAGGAACATGCCGGCACGGGCGCGCTCGTCGACGGACATCTCCAGGACATCCTCGCCGTCGAGGGTCACGCTGCCCTGGGTGATCGTGTACTTGGGGTGGCCCGCGACGGAGTAGGCGAGCGTCGACTTGCCGGAGCCGTTCGGGCCCATGATGGCGTGGGTCTCGCCCTGCTTCACGGTCAGGTCGACGCCCTTGAGGATCTCCTTGGTGGAGTTGTCGGCCTCGACGGTGACGTGCAGGTCCTTGATTTCAAGCGTTGCCATGGGTGCCTCAGGACTCCTGGGAAAGGGAGGCGTGTACGTCAACGAGCACATCGCCCCCTTCGATCTTTACGGGGTATACGGGGACGGGGCGCGTCGCGGGAAGGCCGGACGGCTTGCCGGTGCGGAGGTCGAACGCGGAGCCGTGCAGCCAGCACTCGATCTGGCAGTCCTCCACCTCGCCCTCGGAGAGGGAGACGTTCGCGTGCGAGCAGATGTCGTGGATCGCGAACACCTCGCCCTCGGTGCGGACGACGGAGACCGGCGTGCCGTCGAGCTCCACCCGCTTGGGGGTGTCCTCCTCCAGCTCGCCCAGTCCACAGACGCGTACGAAGGTCATGCGACCGTCGCCTCCAGCTCCTCTTCGATCTTCGCGATGAGGCGCTCCTCGACGTCCGGCAGGCCGATCTGCTGGACCAGCTCGGCGAAGAAGCCGCGGACGACGAGGCGGCGGGCCTCGTCCTCCGGGATGCCGCGCGACTGGAGGTAGAAGAGCTGCTCGTCGTCGAAGCGGCCGGTCGCCGAGGCGTGGCCGGCGCCGACGATCTCGCCGGTCTCGATCTCCAGGTTCGGGACCGAGTCCACGCGGGCGCCGTCGGTCAGCACGAGGTTGCGGTTCATCTCGTACGTGTCCGTGCCCTCGGCAGCGGCCTCGATGAGGACGTCGCCGATCCACACCGCGTGGGCGTCGTCGCCCTGGAGGGCGCCCTTGTAGACGACGTTCGACTTGCAGTGCGGGGTGTTGTGGTCGACCAGGAGGCGGTGCTCCTGGTGCTGGCCCGCGTCGGTGACGTACAGGCCGAACAGCTCGGCCTCGCCGCCGGTGCCCGCGTACTCGACGCGCGGGTGCAGGCGGACCAGGTCGCCGCCGAAGGTGACGACGACGGACTTGAAGGAGGCGTCGCGGCCGACCAGGGCGTTGTGCTGGGCGACGTGCACCGCCTTGTCGTCCCAGTCCTGGACGGAGACGACGGTGAGCTTGGCGCCGTCGCCGACGATGAAGTCGACGTTGGCGGCGAGCACGGCGTCACCGGTGTGGTCGATGACGACCAGGGCCTCGGCGAAGGCGCCCAGCTCGATCACCTGGTGCGCGAAGGCGGTGCCGCCCTCGCCGTGCACGGCGATCCGGATCGGCTCGGTGAGGACGGTCTCCTTGGGGACGGTCACGACCGAGGCCTTCTCGAAGGACGAGTAGGCCTGCGCGGCGATGCGGTCGACGGGCTTGCCCGCCTTGCCGACGCGCGCGTCGTCGCGGCCCACCGTCTCCTGGATGACGCCCTCGGGGGCGCTCACCTCGACGCGGATGCCGCCGTCGGTGCCCTCGCCGTTAATCGCGGTGCCGTCGTGCAGCCCGCGCAGCCGCTCCAGCGGCGTGAACCGCCACTCCTCCTCGCGGCCATGGGGGACCGGGAAGTCCGCCACGTCGTAGGACGGGGGGGCGCTCATGCGGGTGGCGACGGTGGACTCGGCGGCCACCGCGATCGATCCGGCGGTAGTGGAACCCACCGGGATATTCTGAGCCTCAGCCATGGCTGTCGTCGTGCTCTCTCTCTGCGCTCTGCGTGAAGAAATCTGCTCGCTGCGGGACGGCGTCCGGCCTCAGCCGACCGAACCCTCCATTTGCAGCTCGATCAGCCGGTTGAGCTCCAGGGCGTACTCCATCGGGAGCTCCTTGGCGATCGGCTCCACGAAGCCGCGGACGATCATCGCCATGGCCTCGAACTCGGTCATGCCGCGGCTCATCAGGTAGAAGAGCTGGTCGTCGGAGACCTTGGAGACGGTCGCCTCGTGGCCCATCGACACGTCGTCCTCGCGGACGTCGACGTAGGGGTAGGTGTCCGAGCGCGAGATCGTGTCGACGAGCAGCGCGTCGCAGAGCACGTTCGACTTCGATCCGGCGGCGCCCTCACCGATCTCGACGAGGCCGCGGTACGACGTGCGACCGCCGCCGCGCGCCACCGACTTGGAGACGATGTTCGAAGAGGTGTTCGGCGCCATGTGGACCATCTTGGAGCCGGCGTCCTGGTGCTGGCCCTCGCCCGCGAAGGCGATGGACAGCGTCTCGCCCTTGGCGTGTTCGCCCATGAGGTAGACGGCGGGGTACTTCATGGTGACCTTGGAACCGATGTTGCCGTCGATCCACTCCATGGTCGCGCCCTCGTACGCCACGGCGCGCTTGGTGACCAGGTTGTAGACGTTGTTCGACCAGTTCTGGATCGTCGTGTAGCGGCAGCGGCCGCCCTTCTTCACGATGATCTCGACGACGGCGGAGTGCAGCGAGTCCGACTTGTAGATCGGCGCGGTGCAGCCCTCGACGTAGTGGACGTAGGCGTCCTCGTCGACGATGATCAGCGTCCGCTCGAACTGGCCCATGTTCTCCGTGTTGATGCGGAAGTAGGCCTGGAGCGGGATCTCGACGTGCACGCCCTTGGGGACGTAGATGAACGAGCCGCCCGACCACACGGCGGTGTTCAGCGACGCGAACTTGTTGTCGCCGACGGGGATGACGGTGCCGAAGTACTCCTTGAAGAGCTCCGGGTGCTCCTTCAGCGCCGTGTCGGTGTCCAGGAAGATGACGCCCTGCTCCTCCAGGTCCTCGCGGATCTGGTGGTAGACGACCTCGGACTCGTACTGGGCCGCGACACCGGCGACGAGGCGCTGCTTCTCCGCCTCGGGGATGCCGAGCTTGTCGTACGTGTTCTTGATGTCCTCGGGCAGGTCCTCCCAGGACTCCGCCTGCTTCTCCGTGGAACGCACGAAGTACTTGATGTTGTCGAAGTCGATGCCGGAGAGGTCCGAGCCCCAGTTCGGCATGGGCTTCTTGTCGAACAGGCGCAGGCCCTTGAGGCGGAGCTTGGTCATCCACTCCGGCTCGGACTTCTTGGCCGAGATGTCCCGGACGACGTCCTCGCTGATGCCGCGCTTGGCGGAGGCACCGGCGACGTCGGAGTCGGCCCAGCCGTATTCGTACGTGCCCAGACCCTCGAGTTCGGGGTGGGCAGTCTCCGTGGGGAGCGTCATGCGGGGTTCCTCCCGGCCGTGCTTGCTGATGCTGAATGGAACGACTTTGCTGTCTGTGCCGGCTGAGCCGGCGGTGCCGCCTCGGGGCTCTTGCCGCTGCCGCTGCGCGGGATGAACGTCGTGCAGACGCCGTCTCCGTGGGCGATGGTGGCAAGGCGCTGCACATGCGTGCCGAGCAGCGCGGAGAACATCTCCGTCTCCGCCTCGCACAGCTGCGGGAACTGCTCGGCGACATGGGCGACCGGGCAGTGGTGCTGGCAGAGCTGCTCGCCGATCGGCGCGCTGCGCGCCGTGGCAGCGTACCCGTCGGCGGTCAGCGCCTTGGCCAGGGCCTCGGTGCGCTGTTCGGGCGGTGCCGCGTCGATCGCCGTCTTGTACGCCTCGGCCTGCGCGGCGATCCGGTCCCGGGCGAACGCGACGAGCGCGCTCTCGCCGTGCCGCTCGGCGATCCAGCGCAGGGCCTCGGCGGCCAGCTTGTCGTAGGACTGGTCGAAGGCGTCGCGACCGCAGTCGGTCAGGGCGAACACCTTCGCGGGGCGGCCCCGGGTCCGCGCGCCGTACACGCGCTGCTCGCGGGGCTCGACGACGTTCTCGTGGACGAGGGAGTCGAGGTGCCTGCGCACGGCCGCCTGGGTGAGGCCGAGGCGCTTCGCGAGGTCGGCGACGGTGGAGGGGCCGTGATCCAGGATGGAGCGCGCGACCCGGTTGCGAGTGGATCGCTCCCCGGTCGCGAGTTCCTCCTGCGGAGCCTCGCCAACGTTTTTCACAACGCCATTGTTGCGTAATTCCTCAGAGCCTGACAACCCGCTCCTTGATCACCGCGTGGTGCGCTGCATCACTTAGGCAAACCTAAGCTGACCTGCGGAAACGATCACTGATCGATCATCCGGACGGTCTCCGCGGAAGCCGTCCGCACCACCCCTGATCCGGGCCCGCACCCCCTCCCACCGGCACTTTGCGCTCGCTCGGGCGGCTCGCGCGGCCCCGTCCGGACATCGGCCGCCGCGCTCCCGGGCGCGCCCCGGCCGCCCGGTCCCGGCGGCCCGTCCCTAGACTGGCTCACCATGCGAAACGAGCCCGTCGTCCAGATCCAGGGTCTGGTCAAGCGGTACGGAGACAAGACCGCGGTCGACGGCCTGGACCTGACGGCCGGGGCGGGCATCACCGCCGTCCTCGGCCCCAACGGCGCCGGCAAGACCACCACGATCGAGACCTGCGAGGGGTACCGCAGGCCGGACTCCGGCACGGTCCGCGTCCTCGGCCTCGACCCGGTCCGCGAGGCCGGGGCGCTGCGGCCCCGCATCGGCGTGATGCTCCAGTCCGGCGGCGTCTACTCCGGCGCCCGCGCCGACGAGATGCTGCGCCACGTCGCCAGGCTGCACGCGCACCCGCTGGACGTGGCCGCCCTCATCGAACGCCTCGGGCTCGGCTCCTGCGGCCGTACCGCCTACCGGCGGCTCTCCGGCGGCCAGCAGCAGCGTCTCGCGCTCGCGCTGGCCGTGGTCGGCAGGCCCGAGCTGGTCTTCCTCGACGAGCCGACCGCCGGTCTGGACCCGCAGGCCCGCCGGGCCACCTGGGAGCTCGTCCGCGACCTGCGCCGCGACGGGGTCGCCGTCATCCTCACCACGCACCACATGGACGAGGCCGAGGAGCTGGCCGACGACGTCGCGATCATCGACGCGGGCCGGGTCATCGCCCAGGGCAGTCCCGACGAGCTGTGCCGCGGCGGCGCCGAGAACACCCTGCGCTTCACCGGCCGGCCGGGCCTGGACGTCGGCTCGCTGCTCAAGGCGCTGCCCCCGGACTCGGCCGCGGCCGAGCTGACCCCCGGCGCCTACCGCGTCAGCGGCACGGTCGACCCGCAGCTGCTGGCCACCGTCACCTCCTGGTGCGCCCAGCACGGGGTGATGCCGGACCGGATCTCGGTCGAACGCCACACTCTGGAAGACGTCTTCCTGGAGCTCACGGGTAAGGAGCTGCGCGGATGAGCGCCGCCGGTACGTACACGCCGAAGCCGGGCGCCGCCCCGCTCCCCCGCATGATCGCCGCGCAGGCGGCCCTGGAGACGAGGATGCTGCTGCGCAACGGCGAGCAGCTGCTCCTGACGGTGGTGATCCCGACCCTGCTGCTCGTGCTGTTCAGCGTCGTGGACATCGTCGACACAGGCGAGGGCGAGGCAGTCGACTTCCTCGCGCCCGGCGTCCTCGCGCTCGCCGTGATGTCGACGGCCTTCACCGGCCAGGCCATCGCGACCGGCTTCGAGCGGCGCTACGGCGTGCTCAAGCGGCTCGGCGCCTCTCCGCTGCCCCGCTGGGGCCTGATGGCGGCCAAGACGCTCTCCGTGCTGGTCACCGAGGTCCTCCAGGTCGCCCTGCTGACGGTCATCGCCCTCGCGCTCGGCTGGTCGCCGCACGGCAACCCCGTCGCCGTCCTGCTGCTCCTGCTCCTCGGCACCGCGGCCTTCTCCGGCCTCGGCCTGCTGATGGCGGGCACGCTCAAGGCCGAGGCGACGCTGGCGGCGGCGAACCTCGTCTTCCTGCTCCTGCTCATGGGCGGCGGCGTGATCGTGCCGCTCGACAAGTTCCCCGGCGCGGTCCAGTCGGTCCTCGGCCTGCTGCCCATCTCGGCGCTCTCGGACGGGTTGCGCGACGTCCTCCGGCACGGCGCGGGCATGCCGTGGGCGGACCTCGGCGTCCTCGCGGTGTGGGCGGTGCTGGGCCTCGGCGCGGCGGCGAGGTTCTTCCGCTGGGAGTAGGAGCTCCGGCCGGGGGGAAATCTCCTGCGCCGAAGTAGCCGTTCGGCGTAACGGCCGTCACAGATTTCCCGCATACGTCCCCCTCGTGAAGCCGTGCACAAGCGGCCCCCTACGATGGGGCGCGTGCCAAACGTGACCCGAGCCGACCTCGCTCAAGCCGCACGGAACCCGCTCGCCTTCATCGCCGGGCGCTGGACCCCCGCCCAGCGGACCGTCCGGCGGGCGGCCTTCATCTCCCTCGCGATGACGGTGGTCATCGTGGTGACGGGCGGGGCCGTCCGGTTGACCGGCTCGGGCCTCGGCTGCCCGACCTGGCCCAAGTGCACGGAGGACTCCCTCACCGCGACCAGCGAGATGGGCTTCCACGGCTACATCGAGTTCGGCAACCGCGTCCTGACGTACGTGCTGTGCGCGGCCGTCGGCTGGGCGATCATCGCCGCCCGCTCGCAGAAGCCCATGCGGCGCAGCCTCACCCGGCTCGGCTGGGCGCAGTTCTGGCTGGTCATGGGCAACGCCGTGCTCGGCGGCATCGTCGTGCTCGTCGGTCTGAACCCGTACACGGTCGCCGCGCACTTCCTGCTCTCCTCGGCCCTGATCGCGGTCGCCGCCGTCATGTGGCAGCGCTCCCGCGAGGGCGACGGCGAGCCGCGTCCGCTGGTCGGCAGGGCCGTGGCGCAGCTGGTCTGGTGCCTGGTGGCGGTCTCGGTGCTGCTGATCGCGGTCGGCACGGTCGTGACCGGTGCCGGACCGCACGCGGGCGACTCCAGCGACGTGCCGCGGATGGACCTCGCCCCGGTCGGCCTGGACTGGGAGGGCGTCACCAAGCTGCACGCGGTGCTCGCCTGGATCGTGGTGACGCTGACCTTCGCCCTGTGGTTCGTCCTCAAGGCGGTGGACGCGCCGCGCGGCCCGCTGGCCCGCACCCGCGACCTGTTCCTGATCCTCCTCGCGCAGGGCGCCATCGGCTACGTCCAGTACTTCACGGAGCTGCCGGAGGTCCTGGTCGGCCTGCACATGTTCGGTTCGTGCCTGGTGTGGATCGCCGTGCTGCGCGTACTGCTGTCGCTGCGGGAGCGGCCGCTGCCCACGGCCGGGGTGCCCGTCCAGGCGGACGAGTCACGGCTCTCCGCCGTCTGACGGGTCCGCGAGGCCGTAGACGCGGCAGGCGTTGCCCGCCGCGATCAGCCCCGCCACGCGCTGCGCGTCGCCGAGCGACCAGGCCCCCTCGGCGACCCAGGTGCAAAGGACGCGCCCGAGCGCCTCGCGGAACAGCCGGGCCCCGACGACGTGCAGCTCGGGCAGGCCATGCGCGCCGCTGGAGAACAGCAGCTTGCCGAAGGGCGCGAGTTCCAGGATCTCCGCCAGCACGGCCGCCGCCCGCGCCCCGGTGCGGACGAGCGCGGGCCCCAGGTCGGTGTAGACGTGCGGGAAGACGGCCGCGAGGTGGGCGGCGGCGCGGTGGTAGGGATAGCCGTGCAGCAGCACCAGATCGGTGCCGAGGCCAGCGGTGGCGCGCGCGAAGTCCCCGAAGTGCGCCTGGGGGTCGCCGGCGCCCGCGTGCAGCTGGAGCGGCCGGCCCGAGGCCACCGCGATCCACAGCAGGTGCCGCAGCAGCACGGGGTCGGCCAGCTCACCGCCCACC
>NZ_JAFEXF010000117.1 GCF_016905445.1 Streptomyces sp. G44 | reverse complement strand
GGGGGGGGGGGAGGGGGGGAAGGGGGGGCGGGGGGGGGGTGGGGGGTGGGGGGGGAGGGGGAAGGGGGTGGGGGGGGGGGGGGGGCGGTAGGGGGGCGGGGGGGAGGGGGGAGGGGGAGGAGCGGGCGAGGTGGCGGTGGAGCGGGGGGGCAGGGGGCGCTCGGTGGCTCGCGGTCCGGGTAGGGGCGGGTGGAGTGCCCGTCGACCGGCGGAGAGATGGCATGGCAGGGCGTCTCGGGCGTACCTGGAGGGCAGGGGGCATCCGGCGGCGCGGTGAGGGCCGTAGGGAAGGCGGTGGGGGGCGACGACGGTCCGCGGTCGCCCGCGTGCCCGAGGGGACGTGGGGGTATGTGCGCGCGGAGCACAGTGGTGGTCGGGCCGAGCCGATGAGCAGCCGCAGGCCGGCGCCAAGATGGCGAGCACGGACATACCCCCGCGGCCCCGCCCCACAGACAAACCCGAGGCGCCCGCCCGCACCTCCGTCAACCTCACCCCGACGCCCACCCGTTCGAGCGATTCCCGCGCCCCGACGTGGACGACCCAGACCCGCTCCCGCTCACCTCGACCCCTGTTCCCGGCGGGACACTTCCGGGTTTGTCCCGCTTTGCGGTGTCATTTCCCAGCGGCACACTCCGTCGCCATGGCTGCGCCCGGAGAGTCTTGACCGGTAGGCTTTCCGTGTGATCTTCAAGCGCATCGGAAACGGCCGGCCGTACCCCGACCACGGCCGGGAAAGCACCCGGCAGTGGGCGGACGTCGCGCCGCGCCCGGTCCGCCTCGATCAGCTCGTGACGACCAAGGGCCAGCTCGACCTGGAGACACTGCTCGCCGAGGACTCGACGTTCTACGGCGACCTCTTCGCGCACGTGGTGAAGTGGCAGGGCGACCTCTACCTGGAGGACGGCCTGCACCGCGCGGTCCGCGCGGCGCTCCAGCAGCGCCAGGTGCTGCACGCCCGCGTACTCGAACTGGACTGACCGACGCGACCGCGTTGACCCTTTCGGGTTGCACTGCTCACCCGTAGATGATCATTTAGTAGGCAACCCCGCCACGCGGCACTACGCTGCGCCCATGAGCATGCTCACTCCCCCCGGCATGGGCGGCAAGTACCGCATCACGGGGGACAAATATCCCCGAATGCGCCGCACCGGCGGGCACCGCAGGCTCGTGCTCGCGATCGTCGCGTCCGCCACGGCCATGGCCCTGATCGGCTGGGGCACGCTTCAGCTCATCCAGGTCTTCACCGGCGGGGACAAGGCGTCGGCCGCGGCCGGCACCACGCGGAACTGCGACAACCGCGACCCCGGAACCGGAGCCGGAACCGGAACCTCCCCCCAGGCCGAGACCGGCCTCCACCCCAGCTCCCTCCCCAAGCCCGCCCAGATCACCGTCAACGTCTTCAACGCCACCCCCCGCGGCGGCCTCGCCAAAAGCACCGCGGACGAGCTGAAGAAGCGCGGCTTCGCCATCGGCGAGGTCGGCAACGCGACGAAGCAGTACGACAAGAAGGTCAGGGGCACCGGGATACTGCTCGGCGCGAAGAAGGCCACCGGCACCGCGTTCCCCGTACTCGGCACGCAGCTGGCGGGCGCCGAGCACAGGACAGACGGCCGTACGGGCGGCGAGGTCGACCTGATCCTCGGCACGCGGTTCAAGGAACTGGCCAAAAAAGAGGACGCCGACAAGGCCTTGGCACAACTCGCCAAGCCCAAGCCGACGTCCACCCGGTCCACCGGGAAGAACTGCTGACCGCGGAGAACCAGGAACCGCTGACCGCGGAGAACCGCTGACGGCGGCTACTCCGCCGTGCCGTACATCCGATCCCCGGCATCACCGAGACCAGGCACGATGTAGCCCTGCTCGTTGAGCCGCTCGTCGACCGACGCCGTCACGACCGTCACCGGCGTGCCGGCCAGCTCGCGCTCCATGACCTCGACACCCTCGGGGGCGGCGAGCAGCACCACGGCGGTCACGTCGTCGGCGCCGCGCTTGATCAGCTCCCGGATCGCCGCGACGAGCGTGCCGCCCGTGGCGAGCATCGGGTCCAGGACGTACACCTGGCGCCCGGACAGGTCCTCCGGCATGCGCGTCGCGTACGTGGAGGCCTCCAGGGTCTCCTCGTTGCGGATCATGCCGAGGAAGCCCACCTCGGCGGTCGGCAGCAGCCGGACCATGCCGTCGAGCATGCCGAGACCGGCCCGCAGGATCGGCACCACCAGCGGCTTCGGACTCGACAGCTTCACGCCGGTCGTCCGGGTCACCGGGGTGTCGATGTCGACCTGCTCGGTGCGCACGTCCCGGGTGGCCTCGTACGCGAGCAGGGTGACCAGCTCGTCGGCGAGGCGCCGGAAGGTCGGGGAATCGGTGCGCTTGTCGCGCAGCGTGGTGAGTTTGTGCGCCACCAGCGGGTGGTCGACGACGTGGATCCGCATGGCATCAACAGTAACCGGGCCGAGGCCCTGCCCCCCTCGCTGGCATCAACACCGCCGACGGGGGGAAGGTGGGGACGTACGAACCGAGGTGGTGTGGCCCATGGCGGAACGCAAGACGGAACCGGAAGCCGAGACCGACGCCGAGCGCCGCAGGCGCCGTGCCCAGTTCCTGCGGGAACGCGCCGAGGCCATCGAGCTCCGGGACCGAGTGAAGCCGCGCCGCGCCCGGGCGGCACGGATGCGCCAGCAGATGCGTATGCGTACGTTCCGCTGGTGACCGCCCCGGCGCGCGGCGGGCCCGGCAAGGCCCCGGATGAGCGCGACGGGGCCCGGGATGGACGCGACGCGGAACACAGCGGCCCGAAGACCTCTCCTGACGGCGCTGTTTCTGCCACGATTCCGAATGGGCGGGGCTCGGCACAGCTCCCCGCCCCCCGACCTCGCCGGGGGGACCCCAAACCGCCAACCGGCACTGCCTATGACCAGTGGGAGAGTCACGGTGTACTTCGCCGCACTGCTCGCGCGCACCGAAGACGGGTGGGAAGCGAGCGACACGGAGCTCGACGACGTGGAGACCCTGGCGGATCTGGCCGATCTGGCCCGTGAAGCGACGGCCGACTACGACGACGACACAGTGCTCGTGTTCATCGAACAGGAAGACGCGTGGTTCGGCGTCGTCCGCGTGGACGGCGAGGAGGACCCCCGTATCTACGTCTCGGACGCGGCCGCCGCCGCCCGCAGCTCGTACGGGGAGATCCTGCTCACCGACGAGATGCTCGGCCGCGACCCGGGCGCCGACGACACGGTCGCCGACCTCGACGCCCTCGACCTTGACGGTACGGAGGACGGAGAACCGGACGGCGTCGCCGACGACGGGGACGAGGAGACCGCCGGCACCGGCGACACGGTGCCCTCGGGCCCGCTCGGTGACGCGGAACTCCTGACCGACCTCGGCGTGCCGCGGAAGGAACTGCTCGGCCTTCAGCCCGGCGACGCCCTCAACGACATCGCCGAGATCCTCGGGGCGGCGGAGGTGCTGGAGGCCGTCCGCTAGGTTCCCGGTGTGACCGACCCGACCGACCCGACCAATCCGACCGACCCGACCGGCCACGCCATCGACAACGACTCCGGCACCGACTACGGCAACGGCAACGGCAACGGCCCTGACAACGACCCCGACGAGGACCCCACCGACGCCCCCGGGAACAGCCCGGCCATGGACCCCGCCATGGACCCCGCCATGGACCCCGTACGCGACCCCTGGCACGCGCCCATGCGGCTCGCGCTGGCCGAGGCCGAACTGGCCGTCGGGGGCGGCGACGTCCCCGTCGGCGCCGTCGTGCTGTCCCCGGACGGCACGACGGTGCTCGCCGTCGGGCACAACGAACGCGAACTGACCGGCGACCCCACCGCGCACGCGGAGGTGCTCGCCATCCGCAGGGCCGCCGCCGAACTCGGCCAGTGGCGGCTGTCCGGCTGCACGCTCGTCGTCACGCTGGAGCCCTGCACGATGTGCGCGGGCGCGATCGTGCAGTCCCGCGTCGACAGGGTCGTCTACGGGGCGCGCGACGACAAGGCCGGAGCCGCCGGCTCGCTCTGGGACGTCGTACGCGACCGCAGACTGAACCACCGCCCCGAAGTCATCGACGACGTCCTCGCCGATGAGGCCGCCGGGCTGCTCACCCGCTTCTTCCGCGAGGGGCACCGGGGCGGCTGAACCGGGCCACCGGGGCCGCCACGCGACGGATCGGCGAAACGGATTTCTGACCACGGCCCATCTTGGGCTAGAGTTCCTCTCGGTAGCGTGTCCGAGCGGCCGAAGGAGCTCGCCTCGAAAGCGAGTGTGGCGCAAGTCACCGAGGGTTCAAATCCCTCCGCTACCGCTCTCGACACGAAGGGCCCGTCCGACTGGACGGGCCCTTCGTCGTGCTGCGCGGAGAAGTCTCCGCAGACGGAGCGACGACAAGAAGAAAGAACGACAGGACGCCAGGGAAGAGGGAGAGGACGGGGGAAGCGGCATCGGGGGGACAAGCCGCTTCCCCCGACGAGGACCGGCCCTCAAGCCGGCGCCGCCGTCGGGGGGAAGCGACGGCGCGGACTCCGCAGTGGGGCCGGTCCCTCGCCCGTGGATTCCTGCCAGATCCAGCGGGCTCACCCTCCATCCTGCGCCCCGTGCCACCGGAGGAAGGCAGGCAAAGGGCCTGCCGAAGTGGGCCGTTGGTCCTTAAAAGCCCGGTGAGTACGTGCCGGGTTAGACTCACCGCCGTCACAGGGGTCACACGGGGTGCGGGCAAGGGGAGGCCAGATCGTGGCAGTGCAGTGGAAGAGGGTCGGCCTCTTCGTGGTGGTCGTCTTCGTGCTCTACGTGATCATCACCGACCCCGCCAAGGCCGCCGGCTACGTCCAGATAGGGTTCGAGGGTGTTTCGAGCGCCGCTCAGAGCATCGGTGACTTCATGACGTGGGTCGCCAACGGAGGCAAGGACTGAGCGGCGGCCGACGCCGCCGAGCCCCCGCCCTCTCCAAGGAGCGCCCGTGATCCGCCATCTGGTCCTCTTCAAGCTCAACGACGGTGTGCGGCGCGACGAGCCGCGCGTGGTCGAGGGCGTCAAGGCGTTCCGCGCGCTCGGCGAGCAGGTCCCGGAGCTGACGTTCTGGGAGTGCGACTGGAACATCACCGACCGCCCCATCGCCTACGACTTCGCCATCAACTCGGCCGTCGAGGACACCGAGGCGCTGAAGCGGTACATCGAGCACCCGGCGCACCAGGCGGGCGTCGCCATGTGGCGCGAGTTCGCCACGTGGGTGATCGCCGACTACGAGTTCTGAGCCGCCGGGCGCGACAGCTTCCCGCACGGCCCGCCACGCTCGGCCCCGCACGGCCACGCTCGGCCTCGCTCGGCCCCGCACCACGACGGTGCGGGGCCTTTTCGCGTCCCACCCCCGCGTCCCACCCCGCGTCCCACCCCCGCGCCCCGGTCTCGCGCCCCACTCCCCCACCCCTCAACACGTGGTTACCGGGTGCTTGCACACAGTGCACATGTCTTGTGATGCTATGACCGCTTTTGACGGATGGGTTGACCGAGGTCGATCGAGGTCGACTGAGACCGATTGATGCAGATCGATGCTGATCGAGACCGATTGAGGTCGACTGAGCTTGACTGGGCTTGACCGAGAAGGGGTGGCGTTGACCGTGCCGGCCAGTACTGCGCCCGAGGCTCCACCCGCCAAGACCGCACCGAGCACCGGAAGCACCCGGGGTGCCGACACCCGGGCCCTCACCCAGGTCCTCTTCGGCCGGCTCAAGGACCTGGAACCGGGCAGCCCCGAGCACGGCCGGGTGCGCGGCGCGCTCATCGAGGCCAACCTGCCCCTCGTCCGGTACGCGGCGGCCCGCTTCCGCAGCCGCAACGAACCGATGGAGGACGTCGTCCAGGTCGGCACGATCGGGCTCATCAACGCCATCGACCGCTTCGACCCGGACCGCGGGGTGCAGTTCCCGACCTTCGCGATGCCAACCGTCGTCGGCGAGATCAAGCGGTACTTCCGCGACAACGTCCGCACCGTCCACGTCCCCCGGCGGCTGCACGAGCTGTGGGTGCAGGTGACGGGCGCCACCGAGGACCTCACGACCGCCTTCGGGCGCTCCCCGACGACCGCCGAGATCGCCGAGCGGCTGCGCATCACCGAGGAGGAGGTGCTCGCCTGCATCGAGGCCGGCCGCTCGTACCACGCGACGTCGCTGGAGGCGGCCCAGGAGGGCGACGGACTGCCCGGCCTCCTCGACCGGCTCGGCTACGAGGACCCCGCGCTCGACGGCGTCGAGCACCGCGATCTCGTACGCCACCTCCTCGTCCAGCTGCCCGAGCGCGAACAGCGGATCCTGCTGCTGCGCTACTACAGCAATCTGACGCAGTCACAGATCAGCGCCGAATTGGGCGTTTCCCAGATGCATGTGTCCCGGCTGCTCGCCCGGAGCTTCGCGCGGCTTCGGTCCGCAAATCGGATCGAGGCGTAACCGTATCGAGTGGAGTGCTTCCGGACCTCTTCCCGACGGTACTCCTGGCCGAAATGCCTCAGACCCCCTCTTTCCTGCACGGATGTCACCCTTGTTTGTCGACAAGTAACTACAGCGCGTTGCCGACATGTGACATTCTGCTGGAACCGCGTTTGCCGTAGCCCCACCTCCGGTATTCAGGTGGAGGCTGCGTTCCTCCGACGGGAGCGCCCGCCGCGACCGTCCGCGACCTCAAGGGGGTGGCATGTCCGCAGACCAGGGCAGCTCGAAGGTGCTCACGCTCACGCTCACCAAGAGCCCGAGCGAATCCGCGCCCGACGCGCTTCAGAGTTCACCCGACGCGCTTCCGAGCTCACCCGAGGCGCTCCAGGCCTCACCCGAGGTGCTTCAGGCCGCACCCGAGGCTCTCCAGAGCGCGACGGCCCCGGAAGCCATCGACACACGGACCCTGTCCCGCTCCCTGTTCCTGCGGCTCGCCGCACTCGACCAGGACAGCCCCGAGCGCGTCTACGTACGCGACACGCTCATCGAACTGAACCTCCCCCTCGTGCGCTACGCGGCGGCCCGCTTCCGCAGCCGCAACGAACCGATGGAGGACATCGTCCAGGTCGGCACGATCGGCCTGATCAAGGCGATCGACCGCTTCGACTGCGAACGGGGCGTGGAATTCCCGACGTTCGCGATGCCGACGGTCGTCGGCGAGATCAAGCGCTTCTTCCGCGACACCAGTTGGTCGGTGCGCGTCCCGCGCCGCCTCCAGGAGCTGCGGCTCGCGCTGACGAAGACCAGCGACGAACTCGCCCAGCGGCTCGACCGCTCGCCGACCGTGCCCGAACTCGCCCTCGCGCTCGGGGTGTCGGAGGAGGACGTCGTCGACGGCCTCGCGGTGGGCAACGCCTACACCGCGTCCTCGCTCGACTCCCCGGCGCCGGAGGACGACGGCGGCGAGGGCTCCCTCGCGGACCGTCTCGGGTACGAGGACTCGGCCCTGGAGGGCGTCGAGTACCGCGAGTCCCTGAAGCCGCTGCTCGCCAAGCTGCCGCCGCGCGAGCGCCGCATCATCATGCTGCGCTTCTTCGCCAACATGACGCAGTCGCAGATCGGCGAGGAGGTCGGCATCTCGCAGATGCACGTCTCGCGCCTGCTCACGCGGACGCTGGCGCAGCTGCGGGACGGCCTCATCTCGGACTGACGGCAGGGGTCACGCCCGGTGTCGCCGACAGGGTTCCTCATTGACGGTCCGTCAGCCACACTGCCGCCATGCGACCTGGTGCTCGGAACGTGCTGAGTGCGTCGGCGGCCCTGCTGTGCCTCGGCGGACTCCTCGCCGCGTGCGGCGGCGAGAGCGGCGACGGTCATGTGGCCACCGGAGCGGCCGGCCCCGCACCGGGCCAGGCGCCGGGCAAGGCCGGTGACCCGGCCGGTGACGTGCGGCTGATCCCGCTGGACGGAGACGAGGGAGGCGGCGGAAGCGGCGGAGACGACAGGGACGACAGGGACGACAGGGACGACAGGGACAGCGGCGGTACGAAGGATTCCGGAAGCGTCTCCCGGGCCGCGCGCGGCGACTCCCTGAAGGTGCCGCCCGGGCCGGACGAGGACGCTCCCGGGAGCAGCGGAGCGGGTGGCACGGAGGGGAAGCCGCCCACCGCTCACGGGAGTTCGCCTCCCGGCGCCGGAGGAACCACCGAACCCGGCGGCCCGGCTTCGCCTCCGGCGGGAACTCCGCCGGGCGGCAATCCCTCACCCCCGGGTACGGAGCGGCCCGACCCCGGTCCCGCGCGGCCGCCGAGCGGGCCCGCCGCGCTGAGTGTCGGCACACCGGAGCGGGAACCCGCGGACGACGACAAGCGGTGGTGCGAGAACGTGACGGTGACCTTCCGGAACACCGGTGGCGCACCGGTCCGTTCGGGCACGGTGACCTTCGGGACGCACATCATCGGAGCGCTCGGCATCGACTGGGCCACGATCGAGTCGACCGAGAGACTCCCGGCCCCGATCGAAGCGGGGCGGAAGAAGACGGAAACCTGGCCGATATGTGTCGACGCGTGGCGCGTACCGCTCGGCATGCACATCGAGACGCTCGACGTCGCGGTGGAGTGGAAGTAGGACCGCGCGGCGGCCGGCCGTCCTTCGCCCGGGGTGCGTCACAGGTCGCCGCACTTCGCCCCGCGCGTCCGCTGTGGCCGCTCGCGGTGGCCGCTCGCGCCGTTCTCCGCGTCCCCTACGGGGCACCATTCACCGCGTCCCTGACGAGGCGCCGTTCACCGCGCCCCTGAGGGGGCGCCGATCTCCGCGTCCCTGGCCGGGCGCCGTCTCCGCGTCCCCGACGGATCGCCTTCCCCGCGCCCCTGACAGGCGCCGTTCCCCACGCCCCTGAACAGGGCACGCGCCCGCGTGCCCCTTCATGGCTCCCGGGCCCCGAGACCCCGCGGCCCGGGCTCCGGCCCCGGCCCCAGGCCCGCTACTTCAGCGCCAGCCAGGCCACCCCCGCCACGATCACCACGGCGAGCACCACGCCGAGGATCAGTCCGACCCGCGGGCCGGAGGAGGAGGCGGGCGCCGCCGCGCGGCGGCCCTGCGGCGCCTCGTCGACGAAGGCGCGGAACATCTGCGTGCTGCCGGCGGGGTCGGTGTTGCCCTGGGGACCCTGGGGGTTGTGTGCCATGGAGCAGGACCCTAGCGAATCCGCGGCGCCCGGCCCAACCCCCGCCCGCCTGGGACTTTACGCGCGCAGCCCCAGAGCTTTGCCGACTCTTTAGGGCCTTGGACCGCTTTTAGTTTGCCTGCGGCAACCAACTGGTTTTATCGTTGCCCTAAGCAACAAATACCCAGGAGGTGCCGTGGCCGCGCAGCGTCAGTACGAGGAGCTGGCCCGACAGCTCAGCGCCATCGGCGCCGTGAAGCGCGGTCTCGGCCGGGGCCTGCCCCACGACTGCCCGGGCGGCTCCGCCGCCGTGCTCATCCTGCTTGAGCGCCACGGCGCGATGCGGATGAGCAGGCTCGCGGAGCTGCTCGCCGTGGACATGTCGGTGACCAGCCGCCACGTCGCGCACGTCGCGGAGAGGGAGTGGATCGTCCGCGATCCCGACCCCGCGGACAAGCGCTCCCGCATCCTGCGGCTCACACCCGAGGGCAAGGCCAAGGTCGACGAGCTCTCCGAGCTCTCCATCCGGACCCTCACCCACTACTTGCACGACTGGACCGACGACGAGGTCGTCCAGCTCAGCACCTTGCTCGCGCGCCTGCGCGACAGCTTCGGGGACTGCCGAGCGGCTTCGGCCCGGCTCCCCGACGTACAGACCACCCCAGAGACCACCCGTACACCCGCGTAAGAAAAGGAAGTCCATGGCAACAACCACACCAGCCGGTGTGCGGGGCAGCCATGCCAAGCACGGAGCCCACCACGGTCACGCCGACCCGAACGCTCCGATGACGCACCGGCAGATCATGGAAGCGCTGTCCGGACTGCTGCTCGGCATGTTCGTGGCGATCCTGTCGTCGACGATCGTCTCCAACGCCCTGCCCGAGATCATCGGTGACCTCGGCGGCGGCCAGTCGGCCTACACCTGGGTCGTCACCGCCTCGCTGCTCGCGATGACGGCGACCACGCCCCTGTGGGGCAAGCTCTCGGACCTCTTCAGCAAGAAGGCCCTGGTCCAGGTAGCCCTGATCATCTACGTCGGCGGTTCCGTCGTCGCCGGTCTCTCGCAGAGCGCGGGCATGCTGATCGCCTGCCGCGTCGTGCAGGGCATCGGCGTGGGCGGTCTCTCCGCGCTGGCGCAGATCGTCATGGCCGCGATGATCTCCCCGCGTGAGCGGGGGCGTTACTCCGGCTACCTGGGCGCGACCTTCGCCGTCGCCACCGTCGGCGGCCCGCTGCTCGGCGGTGTCATCACCGACACCTCGTGGCTCGGCTGGCGCTGGTGCTTCTACGTCGGCGTGCCGTTCGCGATCATCGCGCTGATCGTCCTCCAGAAGACCCTGAAGCTTCCCGTCGTGAAGCGGGACGTCAAGGTCGACTGGGCCGGCGCCTTCTTCATCAGCGCCGCCGTCTGCCTGCTGCTCGTCTGGGTCACCTTCGCCGGTGACAAGTACGACTGGATGTCGTGGCAGACCGCCGCCATGGTCGGCGGGTCGGTCGTCCTCGGGCTGATCTTCGTGTTCGTCGAGTCCAAGGCGAGCGAGCCGATCATCCCGCTGCGGCTCTTCCGCAACCGCACCATCACGCTCGCCTCGCTCGCCTCGCTCTTCGTGGGTGTCGCGATGTTCGCGGGCACGGTCTTCTTCAGCCAGTACTTCCAGCTGGCGCGGGGCGAGTCCCCGACGATGTCCGGTGTCATGACGATCCCGATGATCGGCGGCCTGTTCATCTCGTCGACCGTCTCGGGCCAGATCATCACCAAGACGGGCAAGTGGAAGGCGTGGCTGGTCAGCGGCGGTCTGCTGGTGACGGCGGGCCTCGGTCTGCTCGGCACCATCCGGTACGACACCGAGTACTGGCACATCGGGGTCTACATGGCCCTCATGGGTCTCGGCATCGGCATGATGATGCAGAACCTCGTGCTCTGCACGCAGAACCAGGTCGAGCCGCAGGACCTCGGCGCCGCCTCCTCCGTCGTCACCTTCTTCCGCTCGCTCGGCGGTGCCATGGGTGTCTCGGCGCTGGGCGCGATCATGGCCACGCGGATCACCGACTACGTCAAGGACGGCATCACCGACCTCGGCCCCAAGGCCGCCGCGCAGTTCGGCCACGGCGGCACGGGTGGCGGTGGCATCCCGGACCTGGACAAGATCCCCGAGCCGTTCCGCACGGTGATGGAGAGCGCGTACGGGCACGGCATCGCCGACGTCTTCCTGATCGCCGCGCCGATGGCGCTGATCGCCTTCCTGATCACGCTGTTCATCAAGGAGGTCCCGCTGCGCACGTCCGGCGCGCTGGCGCAGGCCGGCGCCGGGGACGCCCCCGCGGCCACCGCGGCTCCCGCCGCGGCCGCCTCCGCCGGGAAGTCCGGCTCCGCCGAGGAGCCCGTCCTCGCCTCCGTCGCCTCGCGCACCGAGGCCGGTCCCGAGGGCACGCAGCGGCTCGCCGCCGTGGCGTCCGCCGCCGGGGCCGCGTCCGGTGACCTCCCCCCGGTCACCGACGGCATCCCGGTGCACGGCTACGTCCGCGGCGCCGAGAGCGCGCCCGTCCCGCAGGCCGCCGTCACGCTGATCTCCCTCGGGGGCCGGCAGCTCGGCCGCGCGGTCGCCCAGGGCGACGGGGCCTACGCCCTCGACGCCCCCGGCGCCGGGTCGTACGTACTCATCGCCTCCGCCGACGGTTTCCAGCCGCAGGCGTCCACGGTGATCGTGGGCGAGGACGCCCTCGCGTACGACATCCTGCTCAGCGGCACCAGCGGGCTCAGCGGTGTGGTGCGGGACGCGGACAGCAAGCTGGCCGTCTCCGGTGCCATGGTCATCGTGACCGACGTGCGCGGTGACGTCCTGGCCACCGGACTCTCCGGTGAGCAGGGCGAGTTCACCTTCGCCGAGCTGGTCCCCGGCACCGTCACCATCGCGGTGAACGCCGCCGGACGCCGGCCCATGGCCCTGCCCGTCGAGGTCGGCGGGGCCGGGGTCACCCGGGTCGAGGTCGAGCTCAGCTCCGGCGCCCAGGTGCTCGGCACCGTCCGTGCGGGCGGCGGACCGCTGAACGACGCGCGGGTCACGCTCGTCGACGCGGCCGGCAACGTCGTCGCCACCGCGACCACCGGGACCGACGGGGCGTACGCCTTCACCGACCTCGACAGCGGCGAGTACACGGTCATCGCGACCGGCTACCCGCCGGTGGCGACCGGCCTGACGGTGACCGGCAGCGGCGTCGACGGCCACGACATCGAACTCGCCCACCCGGGCGAGTGACGACCCCGGCCCGTGGCCGCGCCCCGAGCGGAGGCGTGGCCACGGGCCGGTCGCGGAAAGGGCCCCCGGGCCGGCGGTGGCGTTCACGGCAGGGGACGGCCGGCCACCGCCGGACCGGGGGCCGTCCGCTCCCGCCTCACGGGACTGGAACTTTTGTGTGGCTCCTGACAGGGGCCCGGCAAGGAGTAAACGGGATGGGACTCAACGCTCGGATCCGCACGCGCGACGGATGGGCCGTGCCCCACGCCGTCGTCACGGTGACGGACATGACCGGGGCGCAGGTGCTGCGGGCCGCCGCCGACGAGGAGGGCGCCGTACGCGACGGCACGGCCCTGGTGCCCGGGCCGTACACCGTCATCGTCACCGCCGTCGGGTACGCGCCCGTCGCCTCCACCGCCCTCGTCACGGCCAGCGGCCGGGCCGAGGTCGGCAACGTCGTCCTCGCCCGGCAGGGCGGCACGGAGCTGCCGCCGCCCGGGCCCTGGACCATCGACCCGGCGCACTCCACCGTGGGCGCCGTCGCCCAGCACCTCGGGATCACCAGCGTGCACGGGCGGTTCACGGAGTTCGGGGGCCGCGTGGAGATCGCCGAGGACGTGGAGAAGTCACGCGTCGAGGCGGTCATCCGGTCCGCCTCGATCGACACGGGCAACGGCATGCGCGACGGACACCTGAAGTCGCCGGACTTCCTGGACGTCGACCAGTATCCGGAGATCACCTACCGGTCGAGCGGTCTGACGCCGGCCGGGGCGGACCGCTGGACGGTCCACGGCGAACTGGGGATGCACGGTGTCGTACGCCCCGTCGACCTGGAACTGAGCTATCTGGGGACCGGCGCGGACCCCTGGGGCGGCACCCGGGCGGCCTTCCGGGCCACGGCCGAGCTGCGGCGGGAGGACTTCGCCATGAACTACAACCAGGTGGTGCAGGCGGGGATCTCGGCGATCGGCACGACGCTGCGGGTGGAGCTGGACATCCAGGCCGTGCAGGGAGACGCCCTTCCGGGGGCCTGATCCTCGTACAGTGCCCGCGCGCCCGCCGGAGTCCTCTCGGACCCCTGGCGGGCGCTCCTGGTTCACGTGCTTGGGGGCTTGCGTGCTGACGAGTGACCGGTCTCCCGCTGCGGCGCGGGCGAGGCGAGGAGGGCCTCGATCCCGGCGATCATCAGATCGAGGGCGACCGTGAAGTCCCGCTGCCACAGCTCCTCGACGGTGCCGTCGCCGCGCGCCGCCAGCAGCTCCTTCGCGCTCTCCATGATCCCGTGCGAGACGAGCTCGACCTGCACCGTCCCGGCCGCCTCCCGGTAGTACTCGTCCTGGGTCATCCCCGCCTCCGCGCACCGCGCCATGTAATGGCCCTCGATGGTCCCGAAGCCGTACACGAACTGGAAGACCGCCGAGATCGCGCCGTTCTGCGTGTGCGGGGGCAGGCCGGTCCTGCGTACCGTCTGCTGGACGGCGAGGGCGAACGCCAGCCAGTTCGGCCCGATGTTGAGGTACCTGCCGACCAGCGGCGAGACCCAGGGGTGGCGGATCAGCAGCGCGCGGTACTCGTCCGCGAGGGCCCGGAGAAGGTCGTGCCAGGACGCGTCCGCCGCCTCCGTGTCGGGCAGCCGCATCTCGCCGCAGACCGCGTCGAGGGCGAGCTCCAGGAGGTCGTCCTTGGTGTCCACGTACCAATAGACGGACATCGCCGTGACGTTGAGCTCCGCGGCCAGCCTGCGCATGGAGAACTTGGCGAGGCCCTCCGCGTCCAGGAGCCGCACCGAGGCCTCGGTGATGCGCTCCCGGTCCAGGCCGCTGGGCTGGTCGCCCTTGCGTCCCCCGCCGCGGGGGGCCTTGCCGTGCAGCCAGACGCTGGTCCGCGGCGAGTTCTTCGTGCCGCCGGCTGCCTTGGCCATGGCGCACCTTCCTGGTTGGTCCTGGAACTGAGCGGTCCGCCCCTCCCGACGATGTTATGCCGCCGTCTCCCGCGTCATGCCGCCGTCTTCCGCGTCACACCGCCGTCTTCCCCACGGAGTCCGCCGTCTTCCGCGCCGAGTCCGCCCTCTCCGCCCTGCGCAGCAACGCGGCCGCGAGGACACCGCCGAGGAAGACCGCCACCGCGCCGACCAGCTGGCTCGTCTCCAGCCCCGAGGCGAACGCGTCGGCGATACGCTCCCGTTCCCCGGACGACTCCGCCGCGGCCATGGCCGCCGGGAACGACGCCGCGGAGACCGCCACGAGCGACGCGAAGCGGGAGTTGAGCACCGCGCCGAGGACGGCGACGCCGAGGCCGTTGCCGAACTCCGCGAGGGTGCCGTTGACACCCGCGCCCACGCCGGCCTTCTCCACCGGGATGGCGCTCATGATGGCGTTGGCCATGGCGGGCATGGCGGCCGCGATGCCCGCGCCCATGACGACGAGCCCGGCCAGCATGCCGTTGTAGTCGTCGCCGCCGAGCAGCGCTATCACCGCGAGACCGGCGGCCAGCGCGCTCATGCCGGACAGGATCGTCACCGGCGTGCCCAGCTTGGCGTGGAGCTTCGCGCCGACGCCGGTGAGGTTCAGGACCACGATGGTCACCGCGAGCGGCGCCGTCCGCAGGCCCGCCTCAAGGGGCTCGTACCCGAGGACGAACTGGAGGTGCTGGGTGAGCAGGAAGAGCGAGCCGCTCAGGCCGAAGGCGACCAGGACCGCGCCCGCCACCGCGCCGATGAACCGCTGGTTGCGGAAGAAGTGCATGTCCAGCATGGGGTACGGGACGCGCAGCTCCCACAGCGCGAAGCCGCCGAGGACCAGCACGCCGACCGCCGCGGAGACCAGCACCTGCGACGACGTCCAGCCGTGCTCGGGCCCGGAGATGATCGCGTAGACCACCGAGGCCATGCCGATGGTCGACAGGAGCGCGCCGAGCAGGTCGGGGCGGTCGCCCTGCGGGTTCTTGGACTCGGGCACCAGCTTGGCCACCGCGAGGAGGCCCAGCAGCGCCACCGGCAGGTTGATCAGGAAGATCGAGCCCCACCAGAAGTGGTTCAGCATGAAGCCGCCGAGCAGCGGGCCGGCCGCGAAGCCGAGGGAACTGACGGTCGACCAGAGGCCGATCGCCTTGACGCGCTCGGCGTCGTCGAAGACCTGCACGACGACCGCGAGCGTCGTGGTCATCAGGAGCGCGCCGCCGATGCCCATGCCCGCGCGGGCGGCGATCAGCTGGGCCGAGGACTGCGCGAACGCCGCGGCGCACGAGCCGATGCCGAAGAGCGCGAGGCCCGTGAGCAGCATCTTCTTGCGACCGTAGCGGTCGGCGGAGCTGCCCGCGGTGAGCAGCAGGCCGGACTGCACGAGCGAGTAGGCGTTGATCATCCACTGGATGTCGGACGTGGACGCGTCGAGCTCCCGGGTGAGGGAGGGGATCGCGACGCTCAGGACGGTGTTGTCGAGCAGCACGGTGAGCTGGGCGAGACAGATGACGCCGAGGATCAGCCAGCGCTGCGGGTGACGGGGTGGGGCGGCCGAGCTCTCGGCGATCGTCGCCGTCATGCGGGGCTCCTGGTCTCTGAAGGTGTTCTACGGTGTATGGGCAAGTCTCATACACCGTAGAACAGACCCCATAC
The DNA here is from genome assembly GCF_016905445.1 of Streptomyces sp. G44. Classification (GTDB taxonomy): domain Bacteria; phylum Actinomycetota; class Actinomycetes; order Streptomycetales; family Streptomycetaceae; genus Streptomyces. The sequence goes on along the minus strand of NZ_JAFEXF010000117.1, from coordinate 7,135 downwards.
GCCGTACAAGCGATATTCAGGAGCGGAGCCGGTCGTGCCTTGTGGCATGCGCACCCGGGGCCGCCGAGGCCGGAGCCGGGTTCTCACGCAGGCGAGGGCACGGCCACGGGCACCGCCGACTCGGCCGCCTCGGCAGGCTTGGCCGCACCGGCGGGCTTGACCGCACCGGCGGGCTTGGCCGCACCGGCAGGCTTGATCAGGTACCCAGCGCCGCGCCGCGTGTGGATCATCGGCTCGCGCCCGGCATCGATCTTCCTGCGCAGATACGAGATATAGAGCTCGACGACGTTGGCCTGCCCCCCGAAGTCGTAGTTCCACACCCGGTCGAGGATCTGCGCCTTGCTGAGCACGCGCCGCGGATTGCGCATGAGGTAGCGGAGGAGTTCGAACTCGGTGGCGGTGAGGTGGATGGAGTCCCCGCCGCGCGTCACCTCATGGCTGTCCTCGTCCAAGGTCAGGTCCCCGACCACCAGCGTGGCTTCACCGCGCTTGTCCGCGGTCCCGGCCCGCCGGATGAGCCCGCGCAGCCGCGCCACCACTTCCTCCAGGCCGAAGGGCTTGGTGACGTAGTCGTCGCCGCCGGCGGTGAGCCCGGCGATACGGTCCTCCACCGCGTCCTTCGCGGTCAGGAACAGCACGGGCACGTCCGGCAGCTCCCGGCGCAGCCTGCCGAGCAGGGAGAGGCCGTCCATGTCGGGCAGCATCATGTCGAGCACCACGGCGTCGGGCCGGAAGGCGCGCGCCACCCGCACCGCCCCCGCGCCGTCCGTCGCGCTGCGGATCTGCCAGCCCTCGTACCGCAGGGCCATGGACATCAGCTCGGTGAGCGACGCCTCGTCGTCCACCACGAGTACGCGGACGGGGGTCCCGTCCGCCCTGAGCAGTTCGGTCGCCTGAGGCGTGGTCGTGGTCATGCCCCACAGCGTGGACCGCGCCCCTGAGAGCACTCTTGCGTGAACCTGTGAATCACCTGAGAAACACCGACCGCCACGCGCACCCCGGCACAGCCAGCCCCAGCCGCTCAAGCCCCGCCCACTGAGGGACGTACGCGTACGGGATGCCGAGGAAGCTGCTCCCCGCGCACAAAGCCGTGGCTCCGCTCCACCTTGGCGACGTGCAGTACGTACGACTCGTACCACTCCGCACGCCCGCGCCGCCGCGCCACGCGGTGCTCGGGGTCGCTCCGCCAGGCCTTGATCGCCTCCTCGTCACGGAAGTACCCGACGGTGATGCCGAGCCCGCCCGGCGTCCCGGCGGACTCCATCCCGAGGAACCCCGGCACGGCGGCGACCAACTCGTCCAGGCGTTCACCGGTCGCGCCGTACTCGGCCCCGTCGTCGCCCCTGCGGACGGAGCTGAAGACGACGGCGTAATAAGGCGGTTCGAAGGGCCCGGCCGGCCCCGTCACGTGATCACTCATGCGCCCACACTCGGAGCACGGCCACGCGGTGTCCACCGTTCCCCGCCACTCCTTGCCCTCCGGTCACCAAGACTTGACCATCCGGTCGGCAAAGGGGCGGAAGGCGCCGCTCAGAAGAGCCCGTCCTGCTCGCCCCCGACCCCGCCTCCACCCCCGGCACCGCGCACCGCCTCCACCGGCACAGTGACCCCGCCGCCCGGCCCCGCGACGACTCCCGCCAGCTCCCACCCCACGAGGACCCGCGTGTCCACGACCAGCACCCGCCCGTCCGCGACCGCCAGATGCAGATCGGGCCCGGCGGCGGCGACGAGCCGACCCGCGACGACACCGCCGTCGACCAGTTCCCGTACCACCCCGTCGGCGGCCCCGCCCGCCGCTTCTCCCAGCCCGAACGCCGCCGAGTGGTCGACCGCCTCGAACTCCACCCGCTCCAGCGCCTCGGCCCACCCCTCCAGCCCGACGGCCCGCCGGTACAGCTCCGCCAACTCCCGCGCCCGCTCCGCCCACCCGGGCAGTTCCCCCCGCACCGCCCGCTTGCGCGCGTACGGCACCCGGTCCGGCACCCCCAGCGCCGCCCGCAGCAGCTCCTCCGTACGCCGCGCCGCCATCAGCGGCCCCCGCCCCAGCCAGCAGAACGCCGGCGCCCCCTGCTCCAGGAGCCGCACGGCACCCCGCTCCTCGGCGGTGATCCCGACCTTGACCAGCCCCGCCCCGAACCACGCGAGGTACACCCGGTACGTACGCGGATCATCCGGCACCCCGTCCGCCGCCACGGAGAACGCCCGGTCGAGGCGCGCGCACTCCGGGCACCGTGCCTGCGTGGCCCGCGCCGGCACCACGGCCCGCAGGGGACACGGGTTGCCGCGCGCCCCCACGCACCGCCGCTCACCGACGGCCCGGAACCCGATCACCCGCCCGTACGCGAGGGCACTGCTCCGTCCCCCCGCCCACCGCAGCACCGGCACCCCACCCGGCCACCCGAGCCCCGCGCAACGCCACTCCATCGCCGTACTCCTTCTCCCCCGACGCACAAACGACCAGAGGCCCCGACGATTTCTCGTCAGGGCCTCTGGTCCGCTGTGCACTCGGCAGGATTCGAACCTGCAACCTTCTGATCCGTAGTCAGATGCTCTATCCGTTAAGCTACGAGTGCTTGTGCTTCCGGGGTTTTTTCTGCCCCGTCGGCGTTGCGAGAACAACATTACATGACCTGCGCCGTGAGGCGAAATCCGATTCCCTCACCCGCCCCGAACTGGGCAAACGCCCCCCGGGACGCCGGGGCCGGCCCCGGCGGGACGCCGCCCGCACCGCCTCCCGGACCGCCTCCGAAGACGACCGAAGCCCGAGCCGAACACGACCGAAGCCCCGGTCGCGGACGACCGGGGCTTCGGGTTCGACAAGCGGAGGCGGAGGGATTTGAACCCTCGATGGGCTTTAAGGCCCAAACCGCATTAGCAGTGCGGCGCCATAGACCGGACTAGGCGACGCCTCCAGCTTGCACACCTGCGCGAGCGCGGGGGTGCGTGCAGATGATGACACAGCCAGGCGGGGTGCCACCAATCGCGTCCTCCACGGTACTAGTCGCGCGGCCCGCAGAGCAAAGCGCGGCGCGGCCCCGCAACGTCACGCGGCGCACGGCGTTAAGGGGTGTGGGCCCGTCTTCGGGCCCGGACGTTCACGCCGCCACTCCGACTTCCGTGGAGCCCCTCATGCTGCGCCGCCTCGTTCTCACCGCCGCCGCCTCCGCCGCCGCGCTCTCCGCCCTGCCCCTCCTCCCCGGCACCGCGTACGCCGCCACGCCCGCCCCCGGGCCGACCGACCGGCTCACCGTCACCGTCTCCGACTCGGGAGGCGACGGCGAGGGAACGTACGAACTGAAGTGCCACCCCACCGGCGGCACCCACCCGGCCGCCGCGGCCGCGTGCAAGCGGCTGGACGAGGTCACCGTCTACGGGACGGACCCGTTCGCGCCCGTGCCGGCCGACAGGATGTGCACGATGCAGTACGGCGGCCCCGCCACCGCGCGCATCACCGGAACCTGGCAGGGCCGACCGGTGAACGCGACCTACAACCGCGGCAACGGCTGCGAGATCTCGCGCTGGGACAACATGGCACCGGTGCTGCCCCGCGCCTCGCGATGACGGCATGGTGACGGCTCCTTATATCGGGGGGTTTTGGCGGGGGTGACGTCACCGTTCCCCGCAGGGTGGTCTCGACCCTCCCGTGACCAGGCAGTACGGAAAACTCACATCTTCTGCGTGCGACCTCCCTCTCATCCGGCGTCGCGCGGGCAACCACTCCCCGTAGACTCCCTCCCGTGACACGCCACGGGCCGAGGGGCAAGATGGCCTGAGCGAGTCGGCAAGCAGCGGTAACCAGGGAGGAAGCGTCGTCGTGAGCAGCAGGCCATCCCGAGGCGCTGCTCGCCTCGCAGCCATACTCGACGCGCTTCCGGACGCGCTCGTGCTCGTCAACGCCAACGGCACCGTCGTGAACGCCAACGCGATCGCGCTGGAGGCGTTCGAGACGCCGGGCACCGCGCTCGTGGGGCGCGGTCTGCTCGATCTGCTGCCGGAGTTCGACTCCCGGCTCATCCCCGGATCGATGCGGCGCCCGGACACCATCGACGAGCGCGGGCGCACCAAGCCGACGCGGATGACCGCCCGGCGCACGGACGGCTCCGAGTTCCCCGTAGAGGTCACCAGTTCCCCGCTGGAAGACGGCCGGCACGCGTACGACAACCACGGGTACACCGGCGACGAGCTGCTGATGCTCGTCGTCCGGGACCTCTCGGGCACCGTGGACACCGAGGCCGAACTGGCGCGCTCGCAGCGGCAGACCGAGATGATCCTGCGGGCCGCGGCCGAGGGCGTCGTCGGCACGGACACCGACGGACGGGTCGTCCTCGTCAATCCGGCCGCCGCGCAGATCCTGGGATTCCGGGCGAGCGACCTCGGCGGCCGGGAACTCCACCCGCTGGTCCTGCACTCGCGCGCCGACGGCGAACCCTTCCCCTATGAAGAGTCCCCGCTCGCGGACACCCTCCGCTCGGGACGCAAGCACCGGGTGCGCGGCCAGGTCCTGTGGTCCAAGAGCGGCGCCAAGGTGCCGGTCGACCTGACGACCTCCCCGGTGCGCGACGGCGACCAACTGGTCGGCGCGGTCATGACGTTCACCGACCGCAGGCCCTACGACGAACTGGCCGGGAAGTACGAGGCCGCCCTCGCACGGCACGCCGAGGAGACGCGGGACCTCACCGAGCGGCACGCCGAGGAGATCAAGGCGGCGGAGGAGCGGCGCGCCGAGGAGATCAAGGCCGCCGAGGAGCAGCGCGCGGAGGCACTCGCCGCCGAACAGGAGCGGTACGCGGCGCTCGCCGAGCGCGAGAAGGACCGCTTCGAAGAACTGGCCGAGCGCGAGAAGACGCGGTACGACAGCCTGGCCGCGCGGCACGAGCAGCTCCTCGCCGTCCTCGGCTCCTCCCTGCGCGGGCCCCTCGACGAGCTGCGCCGCGAGCTGTCCGCGCTCGCCGCCGACGACGCCGGCCAGCTGTGGCCCGAGGCCAACCAGGTCCTGCATCACCTGTCCGCCGGGTACGCGCGGATGACCACGCTCGTCGACAACGTCCTGGGCTTCCAGCGGCTCGACGCGGGCGACGAACAGCTCTCCCGTACGCCGGTCATGCTCGACGCGGTCGTCGCGGCCGGTGTGGAGGGCGCTGTCGAGCTGATCGGGCCCGGCCGGGCGCAGTTCGCGGTGCACGCGCCGCCGATAGAGATCGTGGTCGACGCCGGGCGGCTCGCCACGGCGCTGGCTCATCTCGTCGCGGACGTGGCGGGCATCGACGCGACGGGCAACGCGCGCGCGGGTGCCGTCGCGGGCACGGGCGCCGCGGCGGGTGGTTACGTCGACTCGACCATCGTGGTGGCCGCGGCCCAGCGCGGCGAGGTCGTCCGCGTCGAGGTCCGGGGGCCCTACGCGGGCGGGGACCCGGTGCACGAGCCGATCGTGCGGGGCATCGTCCGGGCCCACGGAGGCGTCCTCCAGACGCACGAGGTGCCGGGTATGAGCGGCAGTGCGTACGTTCTTGAGGTTCCGATGGGGGTGGGGGCGGCGGAGGCCGCTTCGGGCTCCGCGGGTTCTGTGGGTTCTGTGGGTTCGGTGGGTTCTACGGAGGCCACGGGTTCTGCCGAGGCTTCGGGCTCTGTCGACGCTTCGGGCTCTGTGGGTTCTACGGAGACGGCCGGTTCCGGAGCGGTCGACCTCCCGGCGGGTGGCGTGGCGGTGCCCGAGCAGGCCTCCGGCGCCGGAGCCGCGGGGGGCGGGCGCCGACGGGCTCGGCGGCCCTCCACGGACTCCTTCCTGGAGAGTGGTGTTCCCGGTGCCGCCGGTGCCACGGGTCCTACGGGCGTCCCGGGTACGGCGGAGCCTTCCGGCGGTACGGGCCGCCGGAGGGGGCGGCGCGCGGCGGAGGCTGCCGGTACCGCTCCGGGGAACCTGGACACCCTTGGGGGCGGCTCCCTGGGGGCCGAGCCGGGTGCGGATCCGTCGGCCGGCTCCGCGAGCGGTGTCGGAACGCCGGCGCAGGGGGCTCAGTCTCCGGAGGCGGTCGGCAGCGCTTCGGGCGGGACCGGACGGCGGCGCGGACGGCCGAGCGCCGCCGAGGGCGTGGAGAGTCCGGCGGGGCCGGCAGGCACGGCAGGCACGGTGAGTTCCGCCGGATCTGTGGGATCCGCCGGTTCCGTCGGCTCCGTGGTGACGGCGGCCGAACACGCGGCCGGATCCGCGGCGTTGGGCCAGACGGTGCCGCCGCAGGGTGTGCCGGTTCCCGCTGCCGGGACCGGACGCCGGGCGCGGCGGACCGGTGAGCAGCACGCGCTGCCCGCGCTGGCCTCGGGCCCGTCCGAGGGTTACGGCGCCACGCCCGGCGCGACCTCCGGCGCGGAACTCGCCGCGGTGGAGGGCGGCCACGGCGACGCCGCGCGCCCCTCGGGACGGCGGGCGCGACGCGCGCTGGCCGCGGCCAAGGAACGGGCCGCCGCCGAGGAAGCCAACAACGGCCGCGTCTTCGCGCTGCCCCCGGCCGCGGCCGACCGTGACGCGCCGAGCCAGGAGCCGGTCGCCCAGAAGACGGTGAGCGCCTTCGGCCACGCCGTGCTGAACCAGGGCGCTGTCGTCACGGGCCAGGGCGTGGTCGACCAGGGCATCGTGAATCCGGCCGCCGGCATGCCTCCGACGGGCGTGAACCCGACGGGCGTGAACCCGGCGGGCGCGGACCCGGGCCCTGGCGTGGCGAGCCCCCTCGGCCAGGGCTACCCTGCCGTCGCCCCGGAAGGCACCCCGCAGCACGCCACGGCCCCGCACGGCCCCGGCGACGACCACACCCCGCCGCAGCCGCACCCCGCGCAGGCTCCGACGGGCCGCCGCCGCTCGCGCCGCCCGATCATCACGGACCCGGCGGCACCGGAGAGTCCGGCAGCCCCGCAGGCCCCGCGAGCCCCACAGACCGCACAGACCGCACAGGCCCCGCAGGCACCGCAGGCACCGCAGGCCCACCCCCCCCCGGGCGCACCAGCAGCCCCCGGCATGCCATCGGTCCCGCCTGCCTCCGTGCCCCCGGCGGCTCCCGCGGCCCCCGCTGCCCCAGCCACCCCGGGAGCCGCTCAGGCAACCCCCGCCCACGGCATCCCCTCCGCACCCGGCGCCCCGCAGAAC
>NZ_JAFEXF010000116.1 GCF_016905445.1 Streptomyces sp. G44 | reverse complement strand
GCCGTCGACCGCCGGCTGCGCCGCACGCGCCTGGGCCGGGCCATCCACCTGCGACTGTCCTCGACGGGCCTGGACCTGACCGCGGGCGAGTTCTTCACGTACGTCGTCGCCGTCGTCGCCGCGCTCTGGCTGCTGGCGGCGGCGACGCTCGCGCCCTTCTTCGGGCCGATCGCGGGGCTGGTGGCGGTGTGGGGCGCGGTCGCCTTCCTCAACTGGCAGCGGCAGAAACGCATCGAGGCGTTCATCAACCAGCTCCCCGACGTGGCCCGCATCCTGGCCAACGCGACGGCGGCGGGCCTGGCCCTGCGCACGTCCCTGGCGATGGCGGCGGAGGAGCTGGAGGCCCCCGCGGGCGAGGAACTGTCTCTGGTGGCCGACCAGTTGTCGCTCGGCCGTTCCATCGACGACACCCTCGGCGAACTGGCCCAACGCCTCCCGTCCCGCGAACTGATCGTCCTCGTCACGACGCTCGTCCTGTCCAACAAGGCGGGCGGCACCGTGGTCAACTCCCTGCGGAACCTCACCCAGACCCTGGAGGACCGCAAGGAGACGCGGCGCGAGGTCCGCACGATGCTGTCGGAGGTCCACGCGACGGCGTTCACGGTCCCGCTGCTCGGCCTCGGCTCGCTGCTCCTCATCAACTCCTCCAACGAGGGCGCGCTGGAGCGGGTGACCGGCTCCCCGGTGGGCCAGACGCTGATCCTGATCTCTCTCGGGCTGTACGGGATCGGCTTCTTCGTGATCAGGCGCCTCGGCAGGATCGAGGTCTAGGAATGGCGGAGATGACACTGCCGGGAGGAGAGTTACGTTGCCGGGCTTGCTGCTAGCGGTCGCGATGGGCCTCGCCGTGGCCGGCGTCTGCCAGGGCGTGCGCATGTACCGCGCGGAGGCGAAGCTGCCCTCCGACCTGGCCATCGCCCTGGAGGTCGGCGCCACCCGCGTCTCGGCGACGGGCTCGGCGGTGGACCGGCTCGGCATGCGCTTCGCGCCCCTCGTCCTGCGCCTGATGGGCCGGCGGCGCGTCGACGCCAAGCGCCGCCGGATCGACATGGCGGGCAACCCCGGGGGCCTGACCATCGACCGCTACGCGGCGCGGCGGGCGGTCTACGGCGTCTTCGGAGTCGTCCTCGGCCTGGTGTTCCTCGTCAACGGCTCCCCGCTCTTCGGCCTGCTCACCCTCGGCTTCGGCGCGACGGCGGCGGACGCGCTGATCTGGCAGGCGACCCGTGAACGCCGCGAGGTCATCGACCGCACCCTCCCCGACTTCCTGGACGTCCTCGCCGTCGTCGTCTCGGCGGGCCTCGGCTTCCGCCAGGCGCTGGACCGGGTGGCGGAGCGGTACGAGGGGCCGTGGGCGGACGAACTGCGCATCACGCTGCGCCAGATGGACATGGGTGTCAGCCGCCGCCAGGCCTTCGACGAGCTGCGCCGCCGCAACGCGTCGGAGCAGGTCGCCCAGTTTGTCTCGGCGCTCCAGCAGGGCGAGGAGCTGGGCTCGCCCATCGCGGAGACGCTCATCCAGCTGGCCACGGACATGCGGCGCACGGACGCGCAGAATTCGCGCCGCCGGGCCGCGAAGACCATTCCCAAGGCGACGATGGTGACGCTGGTGTTCATGCTGCCGGCCACGATGATTCTGATCGCGGCGGGGATGTTCCTCGGTTCGGGCTCGGACTTCGGTTCGATTCTGGGCCGCTGAGATGCGGTGTCCATCAACTGTGCGAAATGGCTTCGCGGATGCAATGCGGTGTGGGACAGTCGGAGTCGAGCTCACGGTTCGCGGGAGGGGACTTCGTGCATGGTGATCTCAAGGAGAGGGAAGGGAATCCGCCAACTTGCGGACAGCGGGGTTCTGACGCGCCGCCATGCGCGCAGAGTGGCTGTCGGCAGCCGTCGAATCGGGTGGGAGAGAAGGGGCCGTCGTGCTGAAGGAACGCGTGCTCAGAGTATGGGTCGACTGGACGGTGACTGTCGCTTCGCGGATGCGGGGGAGGGGGCGGGACGCGGGGGCGGGGTTCGTGGAGTATGCGGGGCTCATGATTCTTATTGCGGGGATCTATACGTTGATCGACGGGCTGGCCCTCGACAACAAGATCTCCACGGCAATCGGCAATGCGGTGAGCGACGTAGTCGGAGGGTGACGCGCAGCCGCCTGCGGAGCGACCTGGGACAGACGCTCCCCATTTACATCTGGCTGACGGGGATTCTGCTCTTTGTTGCGTTCGCCTTCTTTGCCTTCGCTCAGGCCGCATCCGCGCGTAATGGAGCTCAGTCGGCAGCGGACGCGGCTGCGTTGGCGGCGGCCCAGGACTCACGGGACGAGCTGGTCGAAGGGCTGGGTCTGTCCATCAGTGAGGGGGGAGACTGGCTCGACTGGTTGACGGGTGGCCCGCACACCGGTGCCGGGGCACAGGAAGCCGCCGAGGTCTTGGCCGCGGAGAACAGTTCGACGGTCACCGGCTTTGCGTCAGCCGAAGTGAACGGCTTCCCCGGCTACTGGGTGAGGGTCCGAACCGACTACACGGTCGGCGACTCAATCATCCCGGGTACCGAGTCCAAGCATGCGAACGCCGAGGCCACCGCCGTCATCAAACCGCGTTGCGACGTCGATCCATCAACCGACCGGGAGAAGATCGTGGAATTCGACTGCGTTGACGGCGAGTCCTTCGAGATCGATCCGGACGACTTCCAATCGGGAGATCTTCCGGACGCAGCCGTCCTCTTCTCTGTCCACCTGGCCGATTGACCGGACATCGACGAAAGAAGGAAGCGGTAGCGATGAGTATTCGGTGCTCTATGCCGAGCCGCAGGTCAATGGCCGCCGTGGCCTTGACGGTCGGGCTGGTCCTTCCCGTTGCCGGTTGCGGCGGAGACGGTGACGAGCCCGACAAGACATCCAAGTCGTCCACGCCTCCTGATAAGGGTGATGGCAAGAGCAGGGGTTCCGGGGAGCCTGCCGACGACCAGCCTCTGGCTGAAGCCAAGGGCGACGGGGTGACGCTCGTGATCACTTCAGCGGATCGTGACGGGGGCGGCTTCGTCACAGTGTCAGGAAAAGTGACCAACACGTCGGGTGACCTGTGGACGGGCGGCCAGTGGCGTGGCGACGAGCAGGAATTGCAGAAGAACGGCGGGTCCGTCGCTGGGGCGAGCCTCGTGGACGGTGCGGGAAAGAAGCGATACCTGGTGCTGCGGGACACGAGCGGGCGCTGTCTCTGCACCAAGTTTGAGGGCGGCCTCGACGCGGGACAGACGGCCGACTGGTACGCCCAGTTCCCCGCCCCCCCGGAGGGAACCGACGAAGTCACCTTCCAAGTGGGCGCGATGCCCCCCGCCCCCATAGAGATCTCCGAGGGTGAGTAACCCATGACCCGCCCCCACCTCCGACCTCACCCCCACCCCGCCAAAACGACCACCGCCACCCTCGCCGCCCTGCTCCTCCTCCTCGGCCCCGCCCCCGCCTGGGCCGACGAAGGGGACCCCGGCGCGCCCCCCGGCAGCACCACCACCTCCCCGCCCCCCGAGGTCGACGCCAACAGCCCGGGGCTGAAGCTGGGGGACGGGGCGACGCTCGCGCCCGCCAAGGTGCTGGACATCAAGTCCGTCGTCGAGGACCTCGGCGGTGAGGAGCGCCGCGAGGACACCAACACGGACGTGAAGTTCGCGCTACAGGCGGAGGTCCTCTTCCCCAAGGACAGCGCGCGACTGAACCCGGAGGCGAACACCCGCATCAAGGCCATCGCCGAGGAGGCCGAGGCGCAGAAGGCCACGGATGTCCGGGTCTTCGGCTTCACGGACAACCTCGGCTCCTACGGCCACGGCAAGAAACTCTCCCGGCAGCGCGCGGAAGCGGTGCACGACCAACTGGCGGGGCACCTCGGGCCCGAGGTCACCTTCTCCGTACGCGGCTACAGCGAGGACTACCCGATCGCGGACAACGGCTCCGAGGAGGGCCGGAAGAAGAACCGCCGCGTGGAGGTCTCGTTCCCACGCGGGACAACCGGCAACGGCAACGGCAACGGCAACGGCACCAGCCCCACTTCCTGACGCTCCCCGCCCCGCCGGCACACACCACCCGCCCCGCCGGCACGAAACCCGCGTGTACGAGAACCGCACCGATGCCACGATTGCCCCATGAGCACCTGCCCCAGCCACCCCACAGACCCCACAGACCCCTCCGGCAGCGACCGCACCCCGCCGTCCACCCCCGCTTCCCCCGCGCCCCGCACCTTCGACGACCTCGTCGCCGAAGCCGAGGCCGCGCCCACCGCCGGCTGGGACTTCTCCTGGTTCGAGGGCCGGGCCACCGAAGCGCGGCCCTCGTGGCGCTACGCCGAGGCGATGGCGCAGCGCCTCGCGGGAGCGAAGGCCTCGCTCGACATCCAGACCGGCGGCGGCGAAGTGCTGGCCTCCGCGGCCACCCTGCCCCCGCTGGCCGTCGCCACGGAGGGCTGGCCCGCGAACGTCGCCAGGGCCACCGCCCTGCTGCACCCGCGAGGCGTGGCGGTGGTCGCCTCGCCCGAGGACGCCCCGCTGCCGTTCGCGGACGCCGCCTTCGACCTGGTCACCAGCCGCCACCCGGTCCAGGCCCGCTTCGCCGAGATCGCCCGCGTGCTGCGCCCCGGCGGCACGTACTTCGCGCAGCACGTCGGGCCCGCCAGCGCCTTCGAGCTCGTCGAGTACTTCCTCGGGCCGCAGCCGGCTGAGGTGCGGAACAGCCGCCACCCCGACCTGGAGCGTGCCGAGGCCGAGGCGGCGGGCCTGGAGGTCGCCGGCCTGCGGGCCGAGCGGCTGCGGATGGAGTTCTCCGACATCGGAGCCGTCGTCCACTTCCTGCGCAAGGTGGTGTGGATGGTCCCGGACTTCAGCGTGGAGAAGTACCGCCCGCGGCTGCGCGAGCTGCACGACCGGATCCAGGCCGAAGGCCCCTTCGTGGCGCACAGCTCCCGCCACCTCTTCGACCTCCGCAAGCCCGCCTAGCCCTCCGGAGCCCCGCGGCCCCCGTCTACCCGTATGCGCCACATCGTCGTTACCGTCCTTCCAGTAAGTACGGGACCGGCCGAAGGAGTTGACCGTGCGCAAGGAACGAGAGGCGTACGCCTGCGGGCTCGAAGCCGCGGTGGATGTCGTCGGCGGCAAGTGGAAGCCCATGATCCTGTGGGCGCTGTACGCGGGCCGGACGCTGCGCTTCGGCGAGCTGAGGCGGCACGTCCCCGGCGTCAGCGAGAAGATGCTGATCCAGCAGCTGCGCGAACTGGAGGCGGACGGCGTCGTGCACCGCGAGGTCTACCGCGAGGTGCCGCCGAAGGTCGAGTACTCGCTGACCGACCTCGGTCAGTCCCTCAACACGGCGTTGCTGCCCCTGGGGTTGTGGGGCGACCAGCACATGGAGCAGATCGTGGCCGGCAAGAGGAACAGCGGCGCCGGCACCGGTACCGACAGGACGGGGCCGGCGAACAGGGCGGGGAACACCGCCTGATGGGGCGATCCGGGCAAAGCCCGCCTACGTGCCATACCGCCCCGCAAGCCCCAGGACGGCCCGCAGGCACCAGAATCGGAGCCTTGATTCCGCATCGTTATCAATACTGGCTCGATCTGTCCCTACGCGTCACGTAAGTTCAGACCAAGGCTAATTCGCGTGAGCAAAGCTGCGCGTGCGGTGCCGCGCGGTGGAGGGGGCCGGGCGGCACCGCGAGCCGTCACCCCGTGCCGTGCACGGCGATCCGCGCGCCCCGGCGCACACCCCACTCCGTCAGCGAGCCCGCCGCCGCCTCGATCACGTGCCGGGCCCGGGGGCGCGGCAGCCCGATCCGTCCCGGGCGCATCGTCCGCACGGACAGCACACGCCACTCGCGGTCCAGATATGCCACATCAACGGCGAACCGCATCCCCACGGTGTGCACGCACCGCGCCGGCGTCAGCAGCAGCACCCCCGTGATGCCCGAACGGCCGAGCAGTCCCCGCCGCCGGGCCCGCGCGGAGTCCGCGATCTCCACGGGGAGCTCCCGGCCGGGCTCCGGAGGCGGGCCGAAGACCCTGATCGTCGCCATCCGGTGAAATTAGCGGCGCGCACACCCGGCGCGTCAAGCGCGCGACTCTCCGCGGGGTCACCCATGTGGAGTACGGCCGGGCGCGGCCGAAATCCGCCGCAGAACCCGGGATTCCGGCGGAAGAACGGGCTCTCGGAGTCGCCGGATGGTCTCGGAGAGTAGTTGTGGCACGCCGATGGACGCGAAATCCCTCACGAAGGGTTATGGTGGAAACCCCCCCTCGGGCCGGTCCGTCTCCCCCCCACGGACCGGCCCGTTTTTTGTGCCCGCGTTCAGGCCGGGGTCCGTCCGGGGGTCCGCCTGGGATCCGCCCGGGGTCCGCCGGGGAGCACCGTAGATCAACACCCCCGTATGGTCAGGTACATGTCTGACCAGCTCCCCCCACCGTCCAACGCCCCGTACAGCCCGCAGCCGGGCCAGCCCACATACCCGGGCCCCGCGCAGGACCCCGGGCACCCCTACGGGCAGCGCGGCTACGCCCAGGGCCCGCACATCCCGCAGCGGATGCCCGGCGTCGTCCGCGCCGCGCAGATCATCACCTGGGTCCTCGCCGGGCTCACCGTCCTCGGCGCGGTCCTCATGGTCGCCGTGGTCAACCCCGAGACGGGGGGAGCCGCCCTCGGCGTGAACCTCTGCCTCCTGGTCACGGCGGGCATGGCCTTCCGCTTCCCGACCGTCGGCAACGGCATCCGCGTCACCTGCATCGTCCTGATGAGCGTGCAGATAGCGCTCGGCCTCGGCGGAGCGGCGAACGGCAACCCGGTGGGGCTCCTGCCCCTGCTCGGCGCCATCGCCGTCGTCGTCCTGCTCTCCCAGGGCGCCGCGGGCGCGTGGTTCAAGCGCCCACGCGCCCACACCTGACCCGACGCGCCCGCGACTCACCTCAGGCACCCACAACTGACCCGATGCGCCCGCGACTGACCTCGGGCGCCCCGCGCGTCAGCCGCGTCGACCCCGCGCCTCAGCCGCGCCCCGCCCAGATGTTCGTGCCCGGCGTCGACACCGCGAAGGTGTCGATCGCCGCGAGCTCCTCGTCCGTGAGCTTCGGCCCGGCCAGCGCCGCCACGTTCTCCTCCAGCTGCGTGACGCTCGACGCGCCGATCAGCGCCGATGTCATCCGCTCGTCGCGCAGCACCCAGTTGAGGGCGAGCTGGGCGAGTGACTGGCCGCGGGCCGCCGCGATGTCGTTGAGGCCGTTGAGCCGGCGCACGACCTCGTCGCTCAGCAGCCCCGGGTCCAGGGACTTGCCCTGCGTGGCGCGCGAACCCTCCGGGATGCCCTTCAGGTACTTGTTCGTCAGCAGGCCCTGGGCGAGCGGCACGAAGGAGATGCAGCCCATGCCCGCCTCCTCCAGCGTGTCGAGCAGGCCGTCCTCCTCGGTCCAGCGGTTGATCATCGAGTACGACGGCTGGTGGATGAGCGCCGGGACGCCCATCTCCCGCAGCAGGCGCGCCGCTTCGGCGGTCTGCTCGCCGTTGTACGAGGAGACGCCGACGTAGAGCGCCTTGCCCTGCTGGACGGCGGACGCGAGCGCGCCCATCGTCTCCTCCAGCGGGGTCTCCGGGTCGAAGCGGTGGGAGTAGAAGATGTCGACGTACTCCAGGCCCATCCGCGCCAGCGACGCGTCCAGCGACGACAGCAGGTACTTGCGGCTGCCCCACTCGCCGTACGGGCCGGGGTGCATGAGGTAGCCGGCCTTGGTGGAGATGACCAGTTCGTCGCGGTACCCGGCGAAGTCCTGCGCGAAGACCTTGCCGAAGTTCAGTTCCGCCGAACCGGGCGGCGGGCCGTAGTTGTTCGCCAGGTCGAAGTGTGTGACGCCCAGGTCGAAGGCGCGGCGCAGGATCGCGCGCTGCGTGTCCAGGGCCTTGTCGTCGCCGAAGTTGTGCCACAGGCCCAGGGAGACCGCGGGCAGCTTCAGGCCGCTGCGGCCCGTGCGCCGGTACTCCATCGAGTCGTAGCGGCCCGGGGCCGCGCGGTACGAAGACGTGTCGTTCATGGGGACGAAGCTACTTCAGCGGCCGGGAACCGACCGCGCCATCGGGGCCCGGCTTCGGCGGAAGGGCCCCGCAGCGGTAGGGTGTCGCCCTCGGGGACTGCCCTACGCACACCCCTTGAGGACCACCATCTGCTGGAGGGGCTGACAGACGTGAACCTGCGCGACCTGGTGTACGGACTTTACGCACGCCGGGTGGAAGGCCGTCTCGACCACGACCAGGTGCCCAAGCACATCGGGGTCATCCTCGACGGCAACCGCCGCTGGGCCAAGGCGTCCGGGGGGACCACCGCACAGGGCCACCAGGCCGGCGCGTACAAGATCGAGGAGTTCCTCGGCTGGTGCGCCGAGACCGACGTCGAGGTCGTCACGCTGTGGATGCTCTCCACCGACAACTTCGACCGGCCCGAGGAGGAGCTGACCCCGCTCCTCGGCATCATCGAGGCCACGGTCCGCTCGCTCGTCGCGGACGGCCGCTGGCGGGTGCACCACGTCGGCGCGCTCGACCTGCTGCCCGCCCGCACCCAGGCCGTCATGAAGGAAGCCGAACAGGCCACCCACGACAACACCGGGATACTGGTCAACGTCGCCGTGGGCTACGGCGGCCGCCAGGAGATCGCCGACGCGGTCCGCTCGCTGCTCCTGGAGCACGCGGACAAGGGCACCAGCCTGGAGGAGGTCGCGGAGAGCGTCGACATCGACCTCATCTCCAAGCACCTCTACACCAGCGGCCAGCCCGACCCCGACCTGGTGATCCGCACCAGCGGCGAGCAGCGCCTGTCGGGCTTCATGCTCTGGCAGTCCGCCCACTCCGAGTACTACTTCTGCGAAGTCTTCTGGCCGGCGTTCCGCAAGGTCGACTTCCTGCGCGCGCTGCGCGACTACGCGGCCCGCCACCGCCGCTACGGCGGCTGACCCGCGTACCCCCTCCTGAGGCCGGGGTAACCCGGAGTTAACCAACGCGTCGTCATATGCCCTGGCATGGCCGCGCTGGTTGAAGGGAATAAAGCCTCCAGGTCGACGTCCGAGCAGTGTCCGAAAGGGACGTCGTATCTCAGCGGGCGGCATGGGCCGTCCGCCCGGGAGGCCCTTTGCACCAGGACGACCGTGTGGTCCACGCGGGCGACGTGGAGGGCCGGTGCCCGGCCCGCGCATCGCGGCCGCGTCCGGTCCGGTTCCCGTCCACCGGCCCGCCCGGCATCCCTCCCGTCGCTCAGCGACCTCATCCGAGGGGGTACGTCCTTCCGTGGTGACCAGCACAAAGCGCCGCATGCCCGACAGGCGCACCTATGTTCTCGACACCAGCGTCCTGCTGGCCGACCCGAACGCCCCGACCCGCTTCGACGAGCACGAAGTCGTGCTGCCCGTCGTCGTGGTGACGGAGCTGGAGGCCAAACGGCACCATCCGGAGCTCGGGTACTTCGCCCGGCAGGCCCTGCGCCTGCTGGACGACTTCCGCATCCGGCACGGCAGGCTGGACGCCCCCATCCCTATCGGGGACCTGGGCGGCTCGCTGCGCGTCGAGCTGAACCACTCCGATCCCGGCGTGCTCCCGGCCGGTTACCAGCTGGGGGACAACGACTCCCGCATCCTCGCCGTGGCCCGCAACCTCCAGGCCGAGGGGTACGACGTCACGGTCGTCTCCAAGGACCTGCCGCTCAGGATCAAGGCGTCCTCGGTCGGACTGCTCGCGGAGGAGTACCGCGCCGAACTCGCCATCACGGACTCCGGCTGGACCGGCATGTCCGAGCTGGTGCTCTCGGGTGAACAGGTGGACCTCCTCTTCGAAGAAGACCAGCTGTACGTCCCCGAGGCGGCCGACCTGCCGGTGCACACCGGCCTCACCATCCAGTCCGCGAAGGGCAAGGCCCTCGGCCGCGTCACCGCGGAGGGCAACGTCCGCCTCGTACGCGGCGACCGGGAGGCCTTCGGCATCAAGGGAAGGAGCGCCGAACAGCGGATCGCGCTGGACCTGCTCCTCGACCCGGACATCGGCATCGTCTCGATGGGCGGGCGCGCCGGCACCGGCAAGTCGGCGCTCGCGCTCTGCGCGGGCCTGGAAGCCGTCCTGGAGCGCCGCCAGCACCAGAAGGTGATGGTCTTCCGTCCGCTGTACGCGGTCGGCGGGCAGGAACTGGGCTATCTGCCCGGCACCGAGGCCGAGAAGATGGGCCCGTGGGCGCAGGCCGTCTTCGACACGCTCGGATCGGTGGCGGGCAAAGAGGTCATCGAGGAGATCAGCGCGCGCGGGATGCTGGAGGTGCTGCCGCTCACCCACATCCGCGGCCGCTCGCTGCACGACGCGTTCGTCATCGTGGACGAGGCCCAGTCCCTGGAGCGCAACGTCCTGCTGACCGTGCTCTCCAGGATCGGGGCGAACTCCCGTGTCGTACTGACCCATGACGTCGCCCAGCGCGACAACCTCCGCGTGGGGCGGTACGACGGTGTGGTCGCCGTCGTCGAGAAGCTGAAGGGTCATCCGCTCTTCGCGCACGTCACCCTCACGCGGTCCGAGCGTTCGCAGATCGCGGCCCTGGTGACCGAAATGCTGGAGGACGGCCACATCTGAGGCCGTTCACGGCAGTTCAGGCAGTTCACGGCAGAAGCGCGGCAGTTGACGCCGTCCGGTGAAGCGAAGGAGCCTAGCCGGGCGGCGTCGTCGTGTGCCCGTGTTTCCGGAAAACTGCTGGGCCAAACGGTGTGTGAGCTTTCCCACGCAACGGAGAATTGCCTTGCGGTGTCCGGCTGCGGCAGAGTCTCAGTCCTGTCAGGCCCCGCATGCGACACACGTGTACCCCCAGCGGTACGGCACAACAGAACTTCATAGTGGCCGTCGCATGCCGCCCGAGCACCACGCGGCGCTCCCCTCACGGGAGTTGCCCACCGGGTCCGTGCCTCCCGTGACCGATCGCAAGCGGAGGCCAGCGCCAGGGGCACGATTGCGTCCGCGAGGTCACCTATGCGGGCGATGCTGGAAGGAAACCGTGTGAGCCGGATTTCGGTCCGGGGATTCGCCGTGGCGTCAGCCACCGCGGTCACCACCGTCGGAGCTGTCGTGGGTGTCGCCTCGGGCAGCACCCAGCCCTCGAACACGAACGACTTCGAGGCAGCGGCGAGCGACGCGACGCTCCTCGCAGAAATCCCCGCGGGTCAGCAGGCCCAGGTCCAGACCGCGTCCCTGACGCAGCAGGCCGACGCGCAGGCCATGGCCGCCGACACCGCCGCGAAGAAGACCGCCGCGGAGGAGGCCCGCAAGCAGGCCGCCGCCTCGGCGATCGAGAAGCAGCAGGCCGCGGAGAAGGCGGAGGCCGCCAAGAAGGCCGCCGCCAAGAAGGAGCGCGAGGAGAAGGCCGAGACGAAGGCCAGCCGCTCCTCCACCCGCGACGCCAAGGACTTCGCTCCCCAGAGCTCCTACACGGTCGCCCAGGTCCAGGCGATGGCACGGCAGATGGTCCCCGGCGACCAGTTCCAGTGCTTCAGCAACATCGTCAACCACGAGTCCACGTGGAACTACAAGGCGCAGAACGCCTCTTCCGGGGCGTACGGCCTCGTCCAGGCGCTGCCCGGTTCCAAGATGGCCTCGGCGGGCGCCGACTGGCAGACCAACCCGGCCACACAGATCAAGTGGGGCCTGAACTACATGAACGACCGCTACGGCAGCCCCTGCGGCGCCTGGGACTTCTGGCAGAACAACCACTGGTACTAGGCCGCATCCGGTTCTGCCGCGCTCAACCCCGGGAGACCCCCCACCGTCCTACGGTGGGGGGTTTCTCCCGTGTACGGTCGGTGCGGACGGCTCCAGGGGGGAGTGGTGGGGAAAGACGGGGGTAGAGGACGGATCATGTCGCGAGTGCCAGGGTGGCTCGGCCGGATCGGTGCCGGACTGAGTGAGATGGGCGAGCGGTTGAACGAGCAGCGGGCCAAGGACGACGAGCCGGACGCCCACGAGCCGGACGACCTCGCGGGCGAGGAGCTCGACCACGTGCCGCCGCCGCCGGCGTACGCACCGGCCGTGGCGGCCAGACCCGACCCGGCGGCCGCCGTGCCGTGGGGCATGCGGGTCGCGGCCGAGGCCGGGTGGCGGCTGCTCGTCCTCGCGGGCACGCTCTGGGTCCTGATGAAGGTCATCAGCGCGGTGCAGCTGGTCGTGCTCGCCTTCGTGGCCGCGCTGCTGATCACCGCGCTGCTCCAGCCCACCGTGGCCCGGCTCAGACGGGTCGGCCTGCCCCGCGGCCTCGCGACCGCCGTCACCGCGGTCCTCGGCTTCGTCATCATGGGCCTGGTCGGCTGGTTCGTGGTCTGGCAGGTCATGGAGAACGCCGACGAGCTCTCCGGTCAGATCCAGGACGGCATCGAGGATCTGCGCAAGTGGCTGCTGAACAGCCCCTTCCATGTGACCGAGGACCAGATCAACGACATCGCCACGAGCCTGCGCGACGCGGTCGGCGCCAACACCGAGGAGCTGACCTCCGCGGGCCTGGAAGGCGTCACCGTCATCGTCGAGGCGCTGACCGGCATCCTGCTCGCGATGTTCTCGACGCTCTTCCTGCTGTACGACGGCAAGCGCATCTGGCAGTGGTTCCTGAAGCTGGTGCCCGCCCAGGCGCGGCCCGGCATCGCGGGGGCGGGGCCGCGGGCCTGGCGCACCCTCACCGCCTATGTGCGCGGCACGGTGATAGTGGCCATGATCGACGCCATCTTCATCGGTCTCGGCATCTACTTCCTCGGGGTGCCGATGGCGGTGCCGCTGGCCGTCATCATCTTCCTGGCGTCGTTCGTGCCGCTGGTGGGCGCCGTGGTCTCCGGGGCGCTCGCGGTGGTCGTCGCCCTCGTCACGCAGGGCGTGTTCACGGCGGTCATGGCGCTGGCGGTGGTCCTCGCGGTGCAGCAGATCGAGGGGCACATCTTGCAGCCGTTCATCCTGGGCCGCGCGGTGCGCGTGCATCCGCTGGCGGTGATCCTCTCGGTCGCCGCGGGCGGCATGGTCGCCGGGATCGGCGGGGCGGTCGTGGCGGTGCCGCTGGTCGCCGTGACGAACACGGTGGTCGGCTATCTGCGGGCGTACTCCCGCGAGGCCGCGCTGAAGGCGGCCCGGGAGCCGCAACCGCAGGCAGCGACGGCGTCGGACGTGTCCGCCTCGGATCCCCCGCCGCAGTAGACCGGCATACGGAAAAAGGGGCCCGGAACCGCGACGGTTCCGGGCCCCTTCTCGTACGACCTAGGCGAGGTGCGCCTCGGAGTCCAGCGTGACGCCCACGGCCTGGATGACCGCGGCGATCTTGAACGCCTCCTGGATGACCTCACGGTCGACGCCGGCCTTGCGCAGGACCTGCTCGTGCGAGTCCAGGCACTGGCCGCAGCCGTTGATCGCGGAGACCGCGAGGGACCACAGCTCGAAGTCGACCTTCTCGACGCCGGGGTTGCCGATGACGTTCATCCGCAGACCGGCGCGCATCGTCCCGTACTCCGGGTCGGAGAGCAGGTGGCGCGTGCGGTAGAAGACGTTGTTCATCGCCATGATGGCGGCGGCCGACTTGGCGGCGGTGTACGCCTCGGGGGAGAGGTTCGCCTTCGCCTCGGGCTCCAGCTCGCGCAGCACCTTCGGGGAGCGGGACGCGATGGCGCAGGCCAGCACGGTGCCCCACAGCTGCTGCTGCGGCAGGTCGCTGTTGCCGATGACCGAGCCGAGGTTCAGCTTGAGGTCCTTGGCGTAGTCCGGTACGGCGGACTTCAGTTCGTCGAGTGCCATGTCAGTAGCTTCCGTTCACTCGCCCGAGAGCAGGGCGACCGGGTCGAGGGTCTCGTCGCCCTTGCTCCAGTTGCACGGGCACAGCTCGTCGGTCTGAAGGGCGTCGAGGACCCGCAGGACCTCCTTGGGGTTACGGCCCACGGAACCGGCGGTCACCATCGTGAACTGGATCTCGTTGTTCTGGTCGACGATGAAGACGGCGCGCTGCGCGAAGCCGTCCTCGCCCTCGATGCCGAGCGCGCGCATGAGCTCGTGCTTGGAGTCGGCCAGCATCGGGAAGGGCAGGTCGGTCAGGTCCGGGTGGTCCTTGCGCCAGGCGTGGTGCACGAACTCGGAGTCACCGGAGAAGCCGAGGATCTGGGCGTCACGGTCGGCGAACTCGTCGTTCAGCTTGCCGAAGGCCGCGATCTCGGTCGGGCACACGAAGGTGAAGTCCTTGGGCCACGCGAAGACGATCTTCCACTTGCCCTCGTAGGTCTTGTGGTTGATCTGCTCGAACTCCGCGCCCTTCTCCAGGGAGACACAGGCGGTCAGGTCGAACTCGGGGAACTTGTCACCGACAGTGAGCACACGCACTCCTTGCGACGAGGTAAATCCCTTTTGGGGACTTTCCTGCGGGTTGGACGGATGTCGATGGTGGCACAGGGTGCATTGATTAGGGAAATAGCTAGACTGGGTCATGTTGATCGGAGGTTGCTATCAGTGCGAGCCATAAATAGGGGCAAGCAGAGCAACGGCAAACAGCCCAGCCTGGCGCAGCTGCGCGCGTTCGCCGCGGTGGCGGAACACCTGCACTTCAGGGACGCGGCGGCGGCGATCGGAATGAGCCAGCCCGCCCTGTCCGGCGCCGTCGCGGCTCTGGAGGAGGCACTGGGTGTCCAGCTCCTGGAGCGCACCACCCGCAAGGTGCTGCTCTCCCCGGCCGGGGAACGCCTCGCCGTGCGCGTCCGGGCCGTCCTCGGTGAGGTCGAGGCGCTCCTGGAGGAGGCCGACGCCGTCAAGGCGCCGTTCACCGGGGCGCTGCGGCTCGGCGTGATCCCCACCGTGGCGCCGTACCTGCTGCCGACGGTGATCACGCTGGTCCACGAGAAGTACCCGGACCTGGACCTCCAGGTGCACGAGGAGCAGACCTCCTCGCTCCTCGAAGGGCTGGCGGCCGGGCGGCTGGACCTGCTGCTGCTCGCGGTGCCGCTCGGCATGCCGGGCGTCACCGAACTGCCCCTCTTCGACGAGGACTTCGTGCTCGTCACCCCGCTGGACCACTGGCTCGGCGGCCGTGAGGGCATCCCGCGCGAGGCGCTGAAGGAGCTGCACCTCCTGCTGCTCGACGAGGGGCACTGCCTGCGCGACCAGGCCCTGGACATCTGCCGTGAGGCGGGCCGCGCCGACGCCCCGGTGACCACGACCGCCGCCGGGCTCTCGACCCTCGTCCAGCTGGTCGCCGGCGGGCTCGGCGTGACGCTGCTGCCCCGCACCGCCATGCGCGTGGAGACCAGCCGCAGCAACCAGCTGCTCACCGGCTACTTCGCCGACCCGGCACCGACCCGGCGGATCGCGCTCGCGATGCGGACGGGCGCCGCGCGGGCCGCGGAGTACGAGGAGCTGGCCGAGGCCCTGCGGGGGGCGGTGCGGCCGCTGCCGGTGCGGGTGGTGTGACACCCCGCACCGGCGACGGACGTACCGCTTCAGGAGCTACTCCGAGCGCAGGCCCTCCGGCCGCATCATGCGCCACAGCGGCGGCAGGCTCAGCAGCGTCACGGCCGCGACGAGGACGGCGCCCGCGCCGGTCAGGGGCACGAACTTCCACCAGTCGGTGACCGGCTTGTCGATCATGCGGACCATGACCCAGCCGAGGCCGAGGCCGCCCGCGACGGCGAGCGCCAGGCCGACCGCGACCGGGATCGCCGTCTGCCACAGGACCGACCACGCCATCGAGCCGCGACGCGTGCCGAAGGCCGTGAGCACCGCGAGGAGCCGCTTGCGCTCGCGCAGTTGTTCCAGCATCGACACCAGCATGGAGGCCGCGATCAGCGTCATCGTCGCCAGCGCGCCGACCTGGAGACCGGTCTGCACGGTCGCGTACTGCTGGTCGCGCTCGACCGCGCGCAGGGTCCTCACGTCCAGGAACGGGTCGAGGCGGGCCGCCGTGTTGCGGACGTACTCCTCGGCGTCCGGGGCGTTTGGATCGACCTGGATCATGGCGCTCGTCGAGGCGTCGACCAGCTTGGACTTGTCGACCGCGCCGGGGGTGGCGTAGACGCCGTCGTGCAGGTCGCCGCTCGGGTCCGGGCGGGCGGTGACCTTGCGGGCGTCGGCGGGCAGGGTCCACAGGACGTGCTTGTGGCCGGGCTCGTCCCAGCTGATGGGGTTCAGGTCGAGCTGCTTGCCGGGGCGGGCCGCCTCGTCGACCCAGCTGTTCATCTCCTTGTCCTCGGTGTGGACGACGAAGGTGTCGCCGTCCTCGCACCGGCCGATGCGGGCCAGTTCGCGCAGGTTGGCGCAGGTGCCGACGGTCAGCTCCGTGGTGGGACGGAGGTCCTCGGACTTCTTCAGCCGGCCTGGTTTGACGGCGTACGTGGAGACCGTGGCGATGACCCGCTTGACGCCCTTGGTGGTGCGGAAACCGTCGATCATCTTGTCGGCGAGCGCGGCGTCACCGATGTCGGCGCGCACCGAGATCTTGGCGCGGGCGGTGTCCGCCCCCGTCATCCGGTTGAAGTCGTCGTGCATCGCGCCGAACAGCATCTGCAGGGCGACCGCGCCGGCCACCGCCACCGTGATGCCGCTCACCGCGCGGGCCGCCGTGCCGCTGCTCAACTGGAGTCTGCGGGTGGCCAGTTGCCAGGGTACGGGGCCGCCGCGCAGCCGGGACACGCTCGCCTCGACGAGCCAGGGCAGCAGCGCGGCCAGGCCCACCAGGGTGAGCGTGGCGCCCGCGCCGATGGCGTACACCGGCGGTCCGTAGTCACCGCCGACGCGGCCCGCGGCCAGCAGGATACCGAAGCCCGCGAGCGGCATCAGGACACGCCACCACAGCCGCCGCTTGCGGACCTTGGCGCTGCGCATGACGCCCAGCGGTTCGATGGACACGGCCCGCAGCGAGATCAGCGTCACGACGACGGCCGTGACCGGGACGGCCACCAGGACCAGCACGGCGAGGGAGGCCACCGGCGTCAGGTCGGCGGGGAAGGCACTGATCTGCCACATGTCGATGGTGCCGATCAGCTGACGCAGCCCCAGGAAGAGGGCGCCGCCGACCGCGAGGCCGAGCAGCGCGCCGCACAGGGCCTCGCCCGCCGCGATCCGGCGCACCGCGCGGGCGTCCGCGCCGACCAGGCGCAGCGCGGCGAGACGGCGGTCGCGCCGGTCGCCGCCGAAGCGGACGGCCGTGCCGATGAAGATGACGACCGGTGTCAGCAGGACCACGCACATCAGGACGACGAGCACGACCAGCAGCGGATCGAAGGGTTCCGCGGGCGTCTCGTAGCCGAACTCCGACACGCGGTGGCCGCCCTTGGCCGGGGTGAGGGCGTCGGAGCCCGCGTAGAAGTAGCGCTCCTGGGGGTGGACCAGGCCCGCGTCGCCGATGGTGCCGACGATCCGGTAGCCGCTGAACCGGTCCTTCAGCAGGGCGCCGTCGGAGCTGTCCAGGAGGTCGCGCAGGGCGGGCGAGACGACCATCTCGCCGTCCGCCGGGATCTTCTCCAGGCCGGGCGGCAGGACCGGGCGGTCGCCCTCGGCGCGCAGGACGCGGCCGCCGATCGTGGAGTCGCGGAAGTCGGTCGGGGCGTCGCGTTGCAGGACGGTCGACTCGTTCCGCTTGACGCGCTTGCCGGAGAAGTCGTCGCCCGAACGGGCCGCCGTGTGGTTCTCGCGGCTCTGGAGCAGGTGGGGCACGGAGGAGGCGCCGAGCAGCAGCGCCACGCCGAGCCCCACGCCGACGGCGGTCAGCAGCGTGCGGGTCCAGCCCTCGCGGCCGCCGCCGACGGCGAAGCGCAGGCCCATGCCCAGGTCGCGGACCCAGGCGCGGACGCCGGTGGGCGCGGTGTGCCCGGCGTCCGGCGGCCCGGGCCGGGTGGCGGCCCTGGCGCGGGTGTCGAGGCTCATACGATCCGCTCCATGTCGCGCGACCTGCCGTCGCGCACGACGATCTCGCGGTCGGAGTAGGCGGCCACCCGCGTCTCGTGGGTGACCAGGACGACGGCGGCGTTGGTGGAGCGGGCGGCGTCGGTCAGCAGTTCCATCACGCGTTCGCCGTTGAGCGAGTCCAGGGCGCCGGTCGGCTCGTCGGCGAAGACCACGCGCGGACTGGTGGCGAGCGCGCGGGCGACGGCGACCCGTTGGCCCTGGCCGCCGGAGACCTCGCCGGGCCGCTTGGCGGCGACGTCGTCGACCTCCAGGCGCTCCATCCAGGTGCGGGCGGTGGCCTCGGCGTCCTTGCGCTTGGCGCCGTTCAGCCGCAGCGGAAGGGCGACGTTCTCGACGCAGGTCAGTTCCGGCACGAGCTGCCCGAACTGGAAGACGAACCCGAACTCGCTGCGCCGCAGGGCGCTCAGCGCGGAGTCCGGCATGCCGGTCAGCTCCCGGCCGTCGTACGTGATGGAGCCCTCGTCGGGCCGGACGATCCCGGCGAGGCAGTGCAGCAGGGTCGACTTGCCCGAGCCCGAGGGGCCCATGACGGCGACGACCTCGCCGGGGTGGATGGAGAACTCCGCGCCGTCGAGCGCGGTGGTGGGTCCGTAGGCCTTGCGCAGTTGGCGGGCCGTGAGGAGGGAACCGGCGGGGGTCATGCGGGGCGTACCTCCTGGGCGAGCCTGCCGAGGCGGGCGGCGGCCAGCTCCAGCCAGCGCAGATCGGCTTCGAGATGGAAGAGCGCGTGGTCGCAGATGAGCTGGTCGGCGAGGTCGCCCTTGCGCTTGCGGTCGGTGAGGATGCGCATCAGGCGCAGGTGCTCGGCGCGCTGCACGTCGAGGAGTTCGGCGGCGTCGCGGCCGGTGAGGAGCGCGAGGACGACCTTGGTGTACAGGGTCGACTGGAGGTAGGGCTCGGGCTTCTCCGGGGTGGCGAGCCACCGCTGGACATCCGTGACGCCGGCCTCGGTGATCGCGTACCGCTTGCGTTCGGGACCGCCGCCGGCCTCGATGCCGTCGACCTCGACGAGGCCGTTCTTCAGCAGGCGGGACATGGTCGAGTAGACCTGTCCGTAGTGCAGGGGCTTGTCGTGCCCGAACTTCTCGTCGAACGCGCGCTTGAGGTCGTAACCGTGTCGCGGCCCGGACTCCAGGAGACCCAGAAGGGTGTGGCCAATGGACATGCGGAGCACTCTACACGGCGTGTATACCCGCGATGTATACGTGGGGTGCAGAGTGAGCGAGTTCGAGAAGCGGGCAACCTTCTGGCCGCTGAGACAGTCGGTTCCTTAGGGGCAGGTGCTCATTCTCACGTCCGGAAAAGACCGGATCGGATGACCTTTGTCCCCAGGTGCGGTGTTAGCTTCATGAGCTGACTTAGCGACCAGCTGACTTGCCAGTGAGAAGACGAGGCGTACGAGAAGTACGAGTCGTACGAGACGGAAGCGGAGCACTCTCAGTCATGGGCCGAGCCGAAGCACGACAAGCGCGGCAGCGCGGTGCCCGCCGGGCAGCGCGGGGGCGCCCGTCCGGCGGCAAGCGCACCGGCATACGCCGCTTCTTCACCTGGAAGAAGCTCCTCGGGACGTTCTTCGGGCTCTGCCTGCTGGGCATGCTCGGTTTCGTGATCCTGTACATGGTCGTGGACATCCCGGAGGGGAACGCCGCGGCCAAGAAGCAGAGCAACATCTACAAGTACAGCAACGGCGAGATCATCGCCCGGACCGGCGACGTGAACCGCGAGATCGTCGACCTGGACAAGGTCCCCGAGAAGGTGCAGAAGACCTTCGTCGCCGCCGAGAACAAGTCCTTCTACAAGGACGAGGGCATCGACTTCAAGGGCACCGCCCGAGGCGTGCTCAACACGGTGACCGGCAAGGGCAAGCAGGGCGGCTCGACGATCACCCAGCAGTACGTGAAGAACTACTACCTCAGCCAGGAGCAGACCGTCAGCCGCAAGCTGAAGGAGCTCGTCATCTCGCTGAAGGTGGACCGCGAGAAGAGCAAGGACGACATCCTCGCGGGCTACATCAACACCAGCTACTACGGCCGCGACGCCTACGGCATCCAGGCCGCCGCCCGCGCCTACTACGACGTCGACGCCAAGAAGCTGGACGTCGCCCAGGGTGCCTACCTCGCCGCCCTGCTCCAGGCCCCGAGCCAGTACGACTGGGCGGCCGCGACGCCGACCGGCAGGAAGCTCGTCAAGCAGCGCTGGAACTACGTCCTCGACAACATGGTCGAGGAGGGCTGGCTGGACTCCGCCAAGCGCGACGCGATGACGTTCCCCGAGCCGAAAGACCCCAAGGCGCCACCCGGCCGTGAGGGCCAGATCGGCTACCTCGTGGAAGAGGCCAAGCGGGAGGTCCTGCGCAACAGCGGCCTCAGCGAGGCCGAGTTCGCGGCAGGCGGTTACACGATCACGCTGAACATCGACCCCAAGAAGCAGAAGCAGCTTGAGAAGGCCGTCGACAAGAAGCTGAACGACCGGCTCGACCGCAAGAAGAACAAGGCGGACGCCCGGGTCCAGGCGGGCGCGGCCTCCGTCGACCCGAAGACCGGCAAGGTTCTCGCCATGTACGGCGGTGAGGACTACGTGAAGCACTACACGAACAACGCCACGCGCCGCGACTACCAGTCCGCCTCCACCTTCAAGCCGCTGATCCTCGCCGCGGCCCTGGAGCACGGCGCGACGACCCAGGACGGCAAGCCGATCACGGCGGGCACGATCTACGACGGCACCAGCGGACGCCCGGTCAAGGGGGGCGATGTCGCCTTCGCGCCGCCGAACGAGGACGATGTCAACTACGGCCCCGTCACCGTGCAGAAGGCGATGAACAAGTCCGTCAACTCGGTCTTCGCGCAGATGGGCGTGGACGTCGGGATGCCCAGGGTCATGGAGATGGCGAGCACGCTCGGCATGGACGTCAAGGGCCTGCCCGCCGTGCCCGCACAGACCCTCGGCTCCATGGGCGCGAGCCCGCTGGAGATGGCGGGCGTGTACGCGACGCTCGACAACCACGGCAAGAAGGTCACCCCGGCCCTCGTCCGCTCCGTGGAGCACAAGGACCGCACGGTCGATCTGCCCGACCCGATCGGTGAGCAGGTCGTCAAGCGCACCACCGCCGACTCGCTGACCTCCGTCCTGACCGGCGTGGTCGACGACGGCACCGGCCACGCGGTGCGCCACCCCGTGCAGGACGTGGCCGGCAAGACCGGTACCTCCGACGACAACAAGTCGGCCTGGTTCACCGGCTACACACCGAAGATGGTCACCTCCGTGGGCCTCTTCGGCGAAGGAGCGGCCGGGACCGAGGAACAGGGCCAGCAGGTGTCGATGAAGGGCGCCGGCGGCAGGCAGCGCGTCGACGGCGGCAGCTTCCCGGCCGAGATCTGGGCGGCGTACACCTTCGAGGCGATGGGCTCGCCCAGCAGGTTCGACCTGGAGACGGACATGGGCGCGGCCGTCGCGCCGCCCCCGGAGCCGACGCTGTCGAAGGAGCCCGAGGAGCCGTCGAGCACGCCGTCGAAGCCGGAGAAGGACCCGACGTCGAAGCCGCCGTCGCAGTCCCCCTCGCACTCGCCGTCGCCTTCCGCGCCGACCTCGTCGCCGTCCCAGTCCCCGACGTCGAAGCCGCCGACCCAGGAGCCGGACCCCACGCACACGATCGAGCTCCCCGAGGATCCCGACGACCGCGTGCCCGGCCGGGACTGAGGTCTCGCCGAAACGGCGGAGGGCGCCCGGAACCCCATGGGTTCCGGGCGCCCTCCGCCGTTCCCGGGCGCTCAGCTCCGGTTCAGCTCGAACCAGACCACCTTGCCGGTGCTCAGGCGCGTGGCACCCCACCGCCGGGCCATCCTGTTGACCAGGTACAGCCCGCGCCCGCCCTCGTCCGTGGCGCGTGCCTGGCGCAGGCGCGGCAGCTGCGGGACGTCGTCGCCGACCTCGCAGCGCAGGACGTCGGTGCGCAGCAGCCGCAGCGTGATCGGCCGCGACGCGTACCGCACGGCGTTGGTCACGACCTCGCTGACCAGCAGCTCCACCGAGTCGGTCAGCTCCTCCAGGCCCCAGCGGACCAGCGCGCTGCGGGCCAGCCGGCGGGCGCGGGACGGCGTCGCGTCCTCCGGTTCCAGGAACCAGTACGCGACGTCGCTCGGCGCGATGCCGTCGAAGCGGGCGGCGAGCAGCGCGATGTCGTCGTCCCGGTCGCCCGGCCCGAGCATGTCGAGCACCTCGTCGCAGAGCGCCTCCAGCGGCGGCGGATGGTCCGGACCCGTCAGCTGGGCGGTCGCGGCGAGACGTTCCCGCAGCTGCTCTATGCCGGTCCACACGTCCCGCAGGCGGGACTCGACGAGCCCGTCCGTGTACAGCAGCAGCGTGGCGCCCGCCGGGGCATCCAGCTCCACGGCCTCGAAGTCCACGCCGCCGACGCCGATGGGCGCGCCCGGCGGCACGCGCAGCACCTCGGCACGGCCGCCCAGGTGGAGCAGGACGGGCGGCGGATGCCCGGCGTTGGCGATGGTGATGCGGTGCGAGACCGGGTCGTAGACCGCGTACAGGCAGGTGGCCATGCGGTCGGAGCCGAGCCGCTGCGCCTGCTCGTCCAGGTGGTGCAGGACCTCCTGGGGCGGCAGGTCGAGCCCGGCGAGGGTCTGCGCGGTCGTCCGCAGCTGGCCCATGATGGCGGCCGAGGTCATGGAGTGCCCCATGACGTCGCCCACGACCAGGGCGACCCGGCTGCCCGGCAGCGGGATCGCGTCGTACCAGTCGCCGCCGACCCGGGCCGTCTCGGCCGCGGGGAGATAGCGCGAGGCGAGCCGCACCCCGGTCGGGCGCGGCAGCGTCTCGGGGAGCATCGTGCGCTGGAGTTCGTCGGCGATGTACGCCTCGCGGCCGTACAGGACGGCCTTGTCGATGCCGAGCGCGCTGTGCGTCGCCAGCTGGGCGGCGACCAAGAGGTCGTCCGCCTCGAACGCGGGCCGGTCCGGGCGGCGCAGGAACACGGCCGCGCCGATCACGCGGCGTCTGCCCCGCAGCGGCGCGAGGATCGCCCGCTGACCGGTCGGCACGGTGCGTCCCTCGCCCAGCAGTTCGGCCAGGGCGGCCCGCGCCGCCGCCGAGTCCGCGAAGACCGGGCGCACCCCGCGCAGCACCTCGGCGAGCGCGCCGCCGTGCCGCACCTCGCACAGCTCGGCGGTGCCCATCACGTCGGTGATGTCGGGCTGCACCACCGGGAGCGGGGGCAGGGTGCCGCTCTCGGTGTCCGGTTCCTCCGCGCCCTCCTCGACGGAGCGCAGCCGGTCGGTGCGGCGCAGGCGCAGCACCAGCGGGCCGGCCGGCCGCTCGTCGCCGACGGGCAGCGGGTCACGCAGATGGACGAGGATCGCGTCGGAGAACGTCGGGACCGTCGCCCGGCAGAGCCCCATCACGATCTCGTCGAGGTCGATGCCGCGCGCGATGCGCCGGGTCGCGGCGCCCACGAACCGCAGCCGGTCGCCGTCGCGCCGCATCGCCGCGGGGCCGGAGCC
>NZ_JAFEXF010000115.1 GCF_016905445.1 Streptomyces sp. G44 | reverse complement strand
GAGCGCGCCGGCAGCTGCGCCTGGTCGGCCTCGGCCGCCGGCACTGGCTGGACGAACGCTGACCCGCCCTTCCCGCCGCGACCTCTCGACTCCCACGTAAGGGGCAACTAGCCTCTTCGGTCATGACCACCGCACAGGAGATCCCGACCCGCGGCCAGTGGGCCCTCGACCGCACTTTCCCGAGCTCCACGGGCGACATCCGCTGGGCCGCGTTCGGTCCCGCCGACGCCCCGCCCGTCGTACTGGTCCACGGCACCCCCTTCTCGTCGTACGTCTGGCGGGGTGTCGCCCGCGCCCTCGCGCGCGAACACCGCGTGTACGTCTGGGATCTGGCCGGATACGGCGCCTCCGAGATGCGGCAGGGTCAGGACGTCTCCCTCGCCGCGCAGGGGCGGGTCCTCGGTGAGCTGCTGGGCCACTGGGGGCTCGAGCGGCCCGCCGTCCTCGCCCATGACTTCGGCGGCTGCGTCGCCCTGCGCGCGCACCTGCTGCACGGCGCCCGCTACGCGCGCCTCGCCCTCGTCGACCCCGTGGCCCGCGCGCCCTGGGGCTCCCCCACCTACCGGCTCCTCGGCGCGCATGCCGAGGTCTTCGGACAGCTTCCGGCCAACCTGCACGAGGCGCTCGTACGCGAGTACGTGAGCTCGGCCAGCCATCGCGGTCTGCACCCCGCGGTGCTCGACCGGCTCGTGGCGCCCTGGTGCACGGCCGAGGGGCAGCCCGCCTTCTACCGGCAGATCGAGCAGAACGACCAGCGGTACACCGACGAGATCCAGGGCCGG
Source organism: Streptomyces sp. G44 (assembly GCF_016905445.1). Taxonomy (GTDB): domain Bacteria; phylum Actinomycetota; class Actinomycetes; order Streptomycetales; family Streptomycetaceae; genus Streptomyces. The sequence continues at coordinate 22,794 of NZ_JAFEXF010000115.1, read as the reverse complement.
TACGGGGAGCTGGACCTGCCCGTGCTGATCTGCTGGGGCACCGAGGACACCTGGATCCCGGTGGAGCGCGGCCATGAACTGGCCGCGGCGGTCCCCGGCGCCGAACTGCGCCTGATCGAGGGCGCGGGGCACCTCGTACAGGAGGACGCGCCCGCCGAACTCACCGCGGAGCTGGCTCGTTTCCTGCGTACAGACGGGTGACGGCGGCAGCGGCGCGGGCGAGTTCGGCGCGCACCTCGGGCGGCGAGAGCACCTCGACCTCGTCGGCGAAGGGCAGCAGCGTCCGCGCCTCGCCCACGGCCTCGAAGGCGAGGCGGACCGTCAGCCACTCGCTCTCGCCGTCGTGGTCCTCCGGCAGGTGGGTGACCGACTTGCCGATGACGCGCAGGAACAGGTCGTAGCGGGCGCGCCGCACCCGGACCGTCACCTCCAGGTCGCCCGGCCGGTTCTCCACCGCGTGCTTCAACACCGTCCACACGTCCGCCAGTTCGACATCCGGGCGGCGGCGCACCGGAGCGTCGGTGACGGTCGCCGAGCGGATCCGGTCGGCACGGAAGAGGCGCGGTGCGCCGCCCCGGTCGGCGACGAGGTACCAGACGCCGGCCTTGCACACCAGGCCGTACGGGTCGACGGTGTACGTACGCGGCTGCGCGGCGCCGCTGTGCCGGTAGCGGAGCCGCAGCCGACGGTCGGCGAAGACCGCGTCCTGGAGCGTCTCCAGGTCGACGGGCAGGGGGCCCTTCATCCAGCGCGAGGCGTCCACGAGGATGCGGCGGCTCGCCAGTTCCGCGCCGGGCCGGTGCGGTTCGGGCAGTGCGGCCATGACCTTGCGCAGCGCGGAACCGAGCGCTTGGTCCAGGCCGAGCGCGGCGTGCGCGCCCTGCGCGGCGAGGACGAACAGGGCCCGTGACTCGTCGGCGGTCAGCCCCGTCACGTCGGTGCGGAACCCGGCGAGCAGTTCGATGCCGCCGTGCCGCCCGCGCTCGGCGTACACCGGGACACCGGAGGTGGACAGGGCCTCGACGTCCCGGTAGATCGTGCGGACGGAGACTTCGAGCCGGGCGGCCAGCTCGTGCGCGGGCACCCGGCCGCGCGTCTGGAGCAGCAGCAGGATCGAGAGCAGCCGGTCGGATTTCACGCGGACCAGGATCCCGTACGGACGCGGGCGCCCCGGGGCCGGGCGGGGCTAGCTCAGGCGGACCCGTGCGAGCTGGCGCGACTGGGCGACCAGGCGGTCCGCGCTGTCCCAGACCTCGGCGTCCTCCTCCAGGAAGCCGCCCGCGAGGTTCCGCGTGGTGATCGCGACGCGCAGCGGTCCTGGGGCGGGGCGGTGGCGGACGTGCACCGTGAGTTCCACGGTGGGCACCCAGCCGGTCAGCCCCATCTCGAAGGCGGTCGGCGGCAGCGCGTCCACCGCCAGCAGCAGCGACAGCGGATCGGCGTCGCGGCCGTCCGCGAGGCCGAACCAGGCGCGCATCTCGCCCTTGCCGGAGGGCTGCCCGAGCGCCCAGCCGAGCGTGGCGGGGTCGAGCTTCAGGAAGAGGCGGTCGGCGATGGCGGAGCTGCCGGGCACCGGGCGGTGTTCGGGAGCGTCCTGCGCGCCGAAGCACTGGTCGAGCGGCGGGATCGCGGGCGGCTCGGCGGTGGTGCGGACGTCGTCGGGGAGTGCGTCGAGGTCTCCGTACGAGGCGAGGACGCGGATCCGCTCGACCTCGCGCCCCTCCTTGTCGTACTGGAAGAGGGAGGCCTGCCCGGTGGAGAGGGTCCGGCCGGCGCGCACCACGTCCGTGCGGATCACCGCCGGGCCGGGGGCCGAGGCGGTGAGGTAGTGCGCGGAGATCGTGAAGGGGTCGGCGTGCGGCAGCGCGTCGGCGAGGGCGCGGCCGAGGACGGCCAGGAGGTAGCCGCCGTTGACGGCGCTGATGATCGTCCACCCGGCGGAGAGCTCGGTGTCGTAGACGCCGGGCTCGCGCCGGGTGACCGCGGTGTCGCGGTCGAACTCGCTGTCGCCGATGCGCGCGGGCACCGATCCGGGGCGTGGGGACGACGTGGTCGCCGATGCTGCCGTTGCCATGGTCGCAACGTACAACATCCAACTACTGAGCGGTAGCTTTTCCTGCTATGGCGTCTCCTCGGCCTCCGCCTCGACCGCCGTCGACCGGCGGTTCCAGGCGCGCGGCGCCCGCCAGTGGTAGCGCAGCGCCAGCAGCCGCAGGACGAACGTCGTCACGACGGCGAGGCCGCTGGTGAACGCCGTCAGCTCCTCGAAGCGGATGCACAGGGCGACCATCGTCGCGCCCACGATGGCGGGCACGGCGTAGAGGTCGCGGTCCCAGCGGACCAGCGAGGGCACTTCGTTGGCGATGATGTCCCGCAGGACGCCGCCGCCCACCGCGGTCATCAGACCGAGGGCGGCCGACGCGGTGAGGCCGAGGCCGTAGTCGTATGCCTTGGTCGTGCCCGCCACGCAGAAGAGGCCGAGCCCGGCGGCGTCGAAGACGTTCACCGCGAGCTGGGTGCGCTCGACCTCCGGGTGCAGGAAGAAGACCAGCGCCGCCGCGAACAGGGGGGTGATGAAGTACCCGAGGTCGGTGAAGGCGGCCGGCGGGACCGCCCCGATGACCAGGTCGCGGAAGAGGCCCCCGCCCAGCGCGGTGACCTCGGCGAGGACGGCGATGCCGAAGACGTCGAAGTTCTTGCGCACGGCGAGCAGCGCGCCGGAGATCGCGAAGACGAAGATCCCCACGATGTCGAGCGCGTGCTGGACGGAGGGGGTGAACAGATCCTGGAGCACGCGCCATTGTCACCCGGGCCCGGCCCGGCCGCTCCGCGGACCTCACCCCCATTTGAGGGTCGGCCACCGATTCCGCCGGGCCCGACCGCCGAAGGCTGCTGCTCACGTCCGAAAAGTCTCACCAAGGAGTTCAATGAGAAAGTTGAAGCACCGGCGACGAGAGAGGCAAGGCAGCCATGAAGTTCCTGCTGGAGGTCGACATGGGCGAGACCGCGTTCGAGGGGAAGGCCGCGGAGGAACTGGGCCGCATCCTGCGGTACTGGGGCGGCAACCTCGGCCATTACGCGCTGACGCCCGGTGACGGTGAGACCGTGTACGACTCCGCGTACCGGGAAGTGGGGCGCTGGAGCGTCGTGGAGGAGTGACGAGGGCGTGGACGCGGTGACGGGAGGGCGCGCTGTGCTCGCGCCCTCCCGTCACCGGCGGTTCCGCCGGAGCTACTTCCCCGCCGGCTTCACGGGCGGCTCCGCCGGCCCGGCCGGCCCGGCGGCGGACTCCGTCGCCGTCTCCTCCGCCTTGGCGACCACCGTCACCACCTCGATCGCGTCCCTGGCGGCCGAGAGCAGCGTGGTGTCCTCGGGCGCCTGGTCCGCCGCGTCCTCCGGATGGTGGCACGCCACCTGGTGTCCGGTGGCGAGCGCGGCCAGCGGCGGCTCCGTCGTCCTGCACACCTCCGTCGCCTTCCAGCACCGCGTGTGGAAGCGGCAGCCGGTGGGCGGGTCGATGGGCGAGGGGACGTCGCCGCGGAGCAGGATGCGCTCGCTCTTGACGCCGCGCCGCTTGGGGTCGGGCACCGGCACCGCGGAGAGCAGCGCCTTGGTGTACGGGTGCATCGGCGTGGAGTAGAGGTCCTTGCGGTCCGCCAGTTCCACGATCTTGCCGAGGTACATCACCGCGATGCGGTCCGAGACGTGCCGGATGACCGACAGGTCGTGCGCGATGATCACGTACGTCAGGCCCAGCTCCTCCTGGAGGTCGTCCAGGAGGTTGACCACCTGGGCCTGGATGGACACGTCCAGGGCCGAGACGGGCTCGTCCGCCACGACCAGCTTCGGCCGCAGGGCCAACGCGCGGGCGATGCCGATGCGCTGGCGCTGACCGCCGGAGAACTCGTGCGGGTAGCGGTTGTAGTGCTCGGGGCTGAGACCGACCCGCTCCAGCATCTCCTGCACGGTCTTCTTCACGCCGCCCTCGGGCTTGACGCCCTGGAGCTTGAAGGGCATGCCGACGATCGTGCCGATGGTGTGGCGCGGGTTCAGCGACGAGTACGGGTCCTGGAAGATCATCTGCACGTCGCGGCGCAGCGGACGCATCCGGCCGGTGTTCAGGTGCGTGATGTCCGTGCCCTCGAACTCCACGCGCCCGCCGGTCGGTTCGAGCAGCCGGGTGATGAGGCGGCCCATCGTCGACTTGCCGCAGCCGGACTCGCCGACCACGCCGAGCGTCTCCCCGGGACGGACGTCGAAGGTCAGCCCGTCGACCGCCTGCACGGCCGCCACCTGGCGCTGGAGCAGCCCCTTCTTGATGGGGAAGTGCTTCACCAGGCCGTCGACCTTGAGCAGCGGTTCGGGGGCACTCGTCGTCCGGGCCGGGCTCGTCATCTTCCGGCCCTCCGCCGTGTCCTTCGGGTCCTTGGCTTCGTCTTTCACAGCTTCGGCGCAATCTCTTCGGTCCAGATCCGGGTGCGCTCGTCCTGCGCCATGTGACAGGCCGAGTAGTGCCCGTCGGCCACCGGCCGCAGCTCGGGGCGCTCGCGGCGGGTGATCTGATCCTTGGGGACGTCCGCGTAGGGGCAGCGCGGGTTGAAGGCGCAGCCGCTCGGCAGGTTGATCAGGCTGGGCGGCGAGCCCTTGACCGGGATGAGCCGCTCGGTCTGCTCGCGGTCGATGCGGGGCATCGAACCGAGCAGGCCCCAGGTATAGGGGTGCTGGGGCTCGTAGAAGACCTTCTCCGCCGGGCCGCGCTCGACGCACCGGCCGCCGTACATGACGAGGAGCTCGTCCGCCATCTCGGCGACCACGCCCAGGTCGTGCGTGATCATGATGACGGCGGAGCCGAACTCCTTTTGGAGGTCCCGGATCAGGTCGAGGATCTGCGCCTGGACGGTGACGTCCAGGGCGGTGGTCGGTTCGTCCGCGATGAGCAGCTCGGGGTTGTTCACCAGCGCCATGGCGATCATCGCGCGCTGGCGCATGCCGCCGGAGAACTCGTGCGGGTAGCTGTCCACGCGCTTGTCGGGCTGCGGGATGCCGACCCGGTCGAGCATCTCGATCGCGCGCTTGCGGGCGGTCTTCTTGTCGACGTCGTTGTGGACCCGGTACGCCTCGGTGATCTGCTTGCCGATGGAGTAGTACGGGTGCAGCGCGGAGAGCGGGTCCTGGAAGATCATCGCCATCTCGCGGCCGCGCATCCGGCGCACCTCGGTGGGGTCGGCGCCCAGCAGCTCCTTGCCGCCCAGCCAGATCTCGCCGGAGATCCGTGCCCTGCGGGCGCCGTACTGGCCGGCGGTGTGCAGGCCGAGGATGCCGAGCGAGGTGACCGACTTGCCGGAGCCGGACTCGCCCACGATGCCGAGGGTCTTGCCCTTCTCCAGCGAGAAGCTGAGCCCGTCGACGGACTTGACCAGGCCGTCGTCGGTCGGGAAGTGCACCTTGAGGTCGCGGACCTCCAGGAAGGCGGAGGGTGCCGGGGAGCCGGCGACGGGCTCGCCCACCGCGGCCCCGGTCTTGGACAGTTCGGTCATCCCAGCCTCACTCGCGGGTCGATGACGGCGTACAGGAGGTCGACGACGAGGTTGGCCAGGGCGATCGCGAGCGCGGCGCACAGGGTCACGCCGAGGATGACGGGCAGGTCCTTGCTGCTGATGGCGTTGACCGCCTGGAGACCGAGGCCCGGCAGGTTGAAGGTCGACTCCGTCAGGACCGCTCCGCCCATCAGCACGCCCAGGTCGAGGCCGAAGACGGTGAGGATCGGCGTCATCGCGGAACGCAGCGCGTGCTTGCGGATGACGGCGGACTCGCCGAGCCCCTTGGCGCGGGCCGTGCGGATGTAGTCCTCGCCGAGTACTTCCAGCATGGTGGCGCGGGTCAGCCTGGCGTACATCGCGGCGTTGAGGAAGGCGAGCACGATCCACGGCAGGATCAGTGTCTCCAGCCAGACGCCGAGGGAGTCGTCCGAGCCGAGGTTGTCGGCGATCTTCACCCAGCCGAGGTTGTGGACGAAGATGCCCATCATCAGCATGCCGGTGAAGAAGACGGGGAGGGAGACGCCGCCGAGCGCGGTGACCATCGCCGAGCGGTCCCAGACCGTGCCCCGCTTGAGCGCGGAGACCACGCCGGTGGCGACACCGGCCACCAGCCACAGCACACAGGCTCCGGCGGCCAGCGCGCCGGTCACCGGGAGGGCGTCCTTGAGCGTGGTCCAGACGGGTTCCTCGGTACGGAAGGAGTAGCCGAAGCAGGGCGCCGGGCAGTGCGTGACGTCGGTGCCGTTGACGTAGTCGCGCCCCAGGGGAATGCCCTTGACGAAGTCCCAGAACTGTACGAGCAGCGGGTCGCTCAGGCCCAGCTTCTCGCGCACGCCTTCGAGCTGCTCCGCTCCGGAGTTCTTGCCCGCGAAGAGTACGGCGATGTCCTGCCCGGCCCACTTGGGCAGCATGAAGAAGACGGTGAAGGTCGCGAGCAGTACGACCAGCACCATGATGATGACGGCGATCAGGCGCCGGATGAGGTAAGCAAGCACTGTGCGCGGCCCGGCGGTGGCCGGCCCCTCGTGAGGACCGGCCACCGCCCGAAGCCATCACCTGCCCTTCGGACTGGCGGGATGAGGTGGGAGAACGCTGCCTTGCGGCGCTACTTCTTGTCGTTCACGCCGAGCGAGACGTAGTCGTACCGGCCGTTGTAGGCGGCGGACGAGTAAACGTTGGTCGTCCGCGGGCTCCGCCAGGAGATGTTCTTCTCGTAGAGGAAGGGCATCCACGCGGCGTCGTCGAGGATCCTCTTGTTCAGCTTCTTGTAGAGGTCACCGGCCTTCTCACGGTCGGTGGACCCGATCGCGTCGTCGAAGAACTCGTCGATCTTCGGGTCGCTGATCTGCGCCTCGTTGTAGTTGCCGTTCTCGGCGATGAACCGGCTGTCCCACAGCGGCTGGCCGAAGCCCTGGCCGGTCGGGAAGTCGGGGCCCCAGCCACTCATGACCATGCCGTAGCCGCGCTTCTTGGTGACGGCGGGCGAGCCCGTGAGGTTCGAGGAGTCGGCGCCGCTGAACGTGGCGATCTGGGCGTCGATGCCGACCTTCTTCAGCTGCTCCTGGAGCGCGGTGGCGGCCTCGACCTCACTGGTCTGGTCGTTGCGGGCGGTGAGCTTGGTCGAGAAGCCGCCCGGCTTGCCGCACTTCTTCAGCTCGTCCTTGGCCTTGGCGAGGTCGGGCTTGCCGGCGCGCTCGCGGACGCCGTACGGGTCGTACGCGTCGTCATGGCCCTTGACCGTCTTCGGGAAGACGCTGGTGGCGATGTCACCGGCCGCGACCTTGCCGCCGCGGGTCTTCTGAAGGCCGGCGAAGTCGGTGGCGTAGAACACGGCCTTGCGGCAGTGGATGTTGTCGAACGGCTTCGCCTTGGTGACCAGGGCCACGTAGCGGACGAAGTCCGTCTCCATGTTGTCGACGCTGCCCTTGTGCTTCTGGAAGGCGGTGGTGCGGCCCGACTGCGTCATGCCGGTGCCGTTCATGTCGATGTCGTAGTCACCCGCCATCAGGCGCTTGTCGTTCTCCTCCAGGTTCTTGGAGATCGACACGGTGATGCGGTCCGGGAGGGCGGGGCGGATCGGGTCCGAGGACTTCTTCCACGCGGTGTTGCGGACCAGCTCGATCTTCTGGTTCGGCTTGTACTCCTTGAACTTGTACGGGCCCGAGGAGAAGGGGCGCTGCGTGTACTTCGCCCCGGTGTCCTTGGACGCCTTCACCGGCGAGCCGGAGGGCATCGCCAGCATGTACTCGAAGTCGCCGTTGGGCTTGGCGAGGTTGAAGACGATCGTCTTGTCGTCCGGGGTCTTGATGGCGTCCAGGCCGAGCTTGTCCTTGGACTTGTCCTCGTAGGGGCCCTTGTACTCCCGCTCGGGGTCGAGGACCTTCTGGAGGTACGCCGGACCACCGGTGATGACCTTGGTCGCCCAGATGCGCTCGATGCCGTACTTGATGTCCTTGGAGGTCAGCTTGGAGCCGTCCTCCCAGGTGAGCCCGTCACGCAAGGTGTACGTGTAGGTCTTGCCGCCGTTCGAGATCTTGGCGGTCGACGTGGCCATGTCGGGCACGAGCTTGTTGGACGCCGCCCCCGGCTTGGTGTCGAAGGTGATCAGCGTGCGGGTGTAGTACCGCATGAAGTCCCACGACATGCCGAAGTAGGCGCGCTGCGGGTCGGCGGAGTCCAGGTCCTGCTTGGCGACGAACTTGAGCGTGCCGCCCTTCTTCGTCGACTTGTTGGCGACCTTGCCGATGCCCGCGTTGTACCCGGCACCCTTGCCGTTGCCTTCGCCGTCACTGTCGCCGCCGCACGCCGACGCGGTCAGCGCGGTCGCGACGACGAGCGCCGCGCCTGCGGTGAGCCGTCGTTTCGAGGAACCAGTGGGCATTTGTTGCATCCTCCGAGATTTCGCGGTCCCTGGCGTTGGCTGCCGGAGAACCAGTGGGAAGAGCCACCTGACGGTGCGGCAGGGGGCCAGTCGGTGGGCTGTCAGCGGGTCCCCTTGGGGTCCAGGGCATCGCGCAGCCCGTCGCCGAAGAGGTTGAAGGCAAGCACAGCCACAAAGATCGCCAGACCGGGGAAGACCATGAACATCGGGTCGTGCTCATACGTGCCGAGGGCGTCCCGCAGCATGCTGCCCCAGGAGGCCGTGGGGGGCAGCACCCCGGCGCCGAGGAAGCTGAGCGCCGCTTCGGTGAGGATGTTGGTGGGGATCATCAGCGTGGCGTACACGGTGACCGGCGCGACCAGGTTGGGCAGCAACTCCCGGAACAGGATGTGGCGTTGGCCGCCGCCGAGGGAGCGGGCCGCCTCCACGTACTCGCGTTCGCGCAGGGAGAGCGTCTGGCCTCGGACGATGCGCCCGACGTACGGCCAGCCGAAGAAGCCGATGACCACGATGAGTACGCCGATGCGGACGCCGTTGTCACGCAGGCCGAGGAGTTCGTCGGGGAGGACCGAGACCAGCGAGATGATGAAGAGCAGCTGCGGGAAGGCGAGCAGCACGTCCATCACGCGGCTGATCAGCGCGTCGATCCACCCGCCGAAGTAGCCGGCGATGATGCCGAAGATGGTGCCGAGGACCACGGCGACCACGGCCGCGAGGAAGGCGACGAGGAGCGAGATGCGCGCCCCGTAGACGACGCGGCTGAAGATGTCGCGCCCCTTGTTCGGCTCCACGCCGAAGAGGAAGTCCCCGCTCATGCCGCCGAAGGCGCCCTTCGGCAGGTTGGTGATGTCCTCCAGCTCCTCCTGGTGGAACTCGTCCGGCGGGTGACCGAGCAGCCCCACGATCAAGGGCGCGAAGACGGCCACCAGCACGAGCAGCAGCACGGTGACACCACCCGCGAGCGCTATCTTGTCGCGCTTCAAGCGGTTCCAGGCGATCTGCTTGAGGGTCCGACCTTCGACCTTCTTCACTCCTGCGCCGGCCGCGGGAGCGACGACCTCGGTCGGGTCCGCGTCCGCAGGTGTGTCGTGCAATGGCGCCGTCATTGTGGCAGGGACCCCTCTCAACCGGTGGTGACCGGCCCGCACTTGCCGCTGTAGCGACGTGATCCGTCCGTCCAACACAGGGGCGAAGACCCCTGGAGCGGGAGTCTTCATCCACGTCGCGATCTGTTACCAGACTTGACGGGGAAAGGATGCGCAACCGTGATGCTGATCGAGGTGTTCCGTTATGCGGACGCGGACGAACGAGGGGCGAACACGGGGCAGTTGGGGCGCAAGGCGCCACCGGAGGCCATAGGGCCCCACCCTCAACAGAACGGACATCGTGTTCCGTTCGCGCTGTTCAGCGCTGTCCGGTGCCGGTCAGTACTGCGCCGGGTAGCCGTATCCACCCGCCGGGGCCGGGGCGGCCTGGGCCTCGCGGTCGTAGAACGGGCGGGCGTTGGCCCGCAGCCACATCGCGACCGGGTCGTGGTCGTCGGACATCGCGACCGTCGACACGGGCAGTCCGTCCGGGACGGCGGAGATGGACTGCTGCATCATCGCGCGCACCGCGTCGACCGACGGCGGCGAGGTGTCGTACACGTCGAGGCCGATGGCCAGATAGGGCACCCCGAGCGCGGGCTGCACCCAGGCGCGGCGCAGCGAGCGCACGGCGGGGGTCCGGTGCGCGTTCTGCGTCAGAAGGGCGTAGAACTGGGGGATCTGAATGCTCGGCTCGGTGAGCCTGAGCGGTCCCGCGGGCAGCAGGTCCAGGCCCGAGGCGATACGGCGCAGATCCAGCCAGGGGATGCCGACGCCGCCACCGGGGGCGTGCGGGTTGAGCCACAGGCCGTAGTGGTCGGGGTAGAGGGTGCGGGCGACGTCGATGCCGCGCACGACTTCATGGCCGCGGTTCCAGCCGCTGGCGGACAGCTCCTGGGCGGAGGTCACGCAGGGGGCGTAGCCGAGGCCGTCGACCTCCATGTTCCCGTACTGGGCGTCGGGGGAGCCGGCCTGGCCGTGCCAGAGGAGCATCCACAGCTGGTCGGCGGCGAGGGCGCGCAGCAGCGCCTCGTACGCGTCGTAACGCCCCGGCGTCACCTGGCGCAGCAGCTGCTCGACCTGTCCCCCAGGTCTCGGCTGCGCCCGACCGGCGGAGACCCCATCGCCCGCGGCCGTGCCCGACGCACTCACCCGTAACCGCCCCTTCACGCCGAACCCGACGACTCGATGAACCCGATGAACCCGTGATCCCGGAGTGAACCCGGGGATCCCGGTGAACCCGTGATCCCGACGGCCCGATGACGCACAGCGACCGGCGGATCCGCTGACCCCACCGGACGGCGTGGCGGCGCCCCGGCCGGGTCATGGAACCAGCTTAAGCGTCGATCCCCACCCGGACTTGACCTACGCCGCGTCGACCCCCACGGACGCCCCGCCTCCGCGCCGGGGTTCCGCCTCCCGGGACTCAGGCCCCGCGGACGTAGAACGGCCTGACCTTCGCGCGGAGCCAGTCCGCCACCGGGTCCTGGGCCACGTCGAGCAGGACGAGGTTGACCGGCCAGGGCACCGGGATCTCGGTGAGGGCGCCGGACAGGGCCCGCATCGGGAGGTCGCGGGCGTCGCCCTCCCAGGAGGTCAGTTCGACGCCCACGAAGAGGGTCGGGTCGTCCGTCTCGATGGCGGCCAGGCAGCGGCGCGCGGTGAGGACGACGCCCGCCGCGTCGAACGCGCGGCCCGCGGCGGCCAGGAAGTCCACCGGGTCCTCCTGCCAGTCCGGCTCGAAGAGGCGGACCCGGCCGCCGGTGGTGGGCCCGTCCAGCGGGGTGCGGCCGGCCCGGCACAGCTCGGCCACGGCGGGCGGCGGCAGGGGCACGCCGACGGTGCCGTCCGGGTTCAGCGCGATGCCCAGCTGCGGCGGCAGGCCCCGCGCGAACTCCACGGCGGGCGCCACCGTGTGCCCCATGTGGTCCGCCGCGGCGCCGAGCGCCCGGCGGAACTGCTCCTCGGAGGTGAAGACGGGGACGTACGCCTGTCCGTCGATCTCCAGCGTGGGCAGGTCGAGGGTGCCGCTGTCGGGGCCGCCGCCGTTGGGCAGCGGGATCCATATCCGGCTGCGGCCCAGCACCTCGACGATGCGGGCGCCCGCCGAGGCGGGGGCGCCGAGGGAGGCCGCGAGGACCTCCTCCAGTTCGTTGCCCGGCCATCCGCCGTACGGATGGGCGTGTGCCTGCGCCGGAAAGTCCATCTGTCCGTCCAACCCCTGCTCGCGACCGCTCTGCCTGCGGCTCGCACCCTAACTCCGGCGGCCGTCAGCGGTCGAAGGCGATGGCCCGCAGCACCTGCGCCGCCGGGCGGTCGAGCAGCACCGCGGAGCCGCAGCCGCGCGGCAGGTCGCCCCGCTCGGCGGCGTCCACGAGCCGGGCGATCGTTCCGCGGTGCCGGGCGAAGGCGTACCGCGAGACGCCGCGGCCGCGCTCGCGCTGGCCCCGGAGGGCGGTTTCGGCGGGGACGTCGAGGAGGAGCAGGTGCAGGGTCCTGCCGCGCCGCAGGGCCTCACGGGCGAGCCAGCGGCGTACCCACGCCTGGGTGCCGCAGTCGTGCACGACGACGCCGGCGCCGGAGCGCAGGGCGCGGCGCAGGCCCGCGTAGTGCGCGAGGCGGACCACGGGGCGGTACACCGCGTACGGCAGCCATCGCGGCATGCGGGCGGCCCAGCGGTCGCGGGTGTCCTGGGAGTCGACGCGGGGGCCCGTGACGGCCTGCCGCATCAGCGTGGACTTCCCGCCGCCGGGCAGCCCGGAGACGACGACCAGGTCGCCCTCGGCGAAGGTGAGGCGGTGCGGGCTGTGCCCGGCGCGCTGCCGCAGGTCGCGGACGACGGCCACGGGGAGCGGGCCGCAGCCCGCCCGGAGCGGGGCGGCGGCCTGCTTCGGCAGCGCCACCCCCGTGGTAGTGGCATAGCCACTCGTCCTGCTGCGCACCGTGATCGGCCTCCCCATAGCTGTCACGTACTGCTTTCCCCGGCAAGTGTAAAGAGAAGGTAATGCGGCACAAGGGGATTACTCGACCACACGTCCCCCTGGCCGAAGCCGCGTGCAATGATGTGCGCGCCAACTCCATACCGGCCGTTTGAATCCGCGCGGGAGAGTTCCCGGACCAGCACGTACGGGTCCGGGGCGCCGAAGGAGCAAGTCCCTCCCTTGAATCTCTCAGGCCCCGTACCGCGCGGGCGAGGCACATCTGAAAAGCGGGCCGGCAGCCGTCGGCCCCACCCAAGGTGCAAGCCGTGCGTCCCGCGTGCCGGGGCGCTCGCGGCGAACCTCTCAGGTTCCGATGACAGATGGGGAGGATCGACCTCGCCCGTCATGCCCTGGGAGTTTTCCTCATGAGCACTGCCCCCCGTCTGACCGCCCTCGATGGCGTGCATCGTGCGCTCGGCGCGACCATGACCGACTTCGCGGGCTGGGACATGCCGCTGCGGTACGGCAGTGAGCGCGACGAGCACAACGCCGTGCGCACCAAGGCCGGCCTCTTCGACCTCTCCCACATGGGCGAGATCACCGTCACCGGCCCCGAGGCCGTCGACTTCCTGAACCACGCGCTGGTCGGCAACATCGGCTCCATCGGCGTCGGCCGCGCCCGCTACACGATGATCGTCGCCGAGGACGGCGGCATCCTGGACGACCTGATCGTCTACCGGCTCGGGGAGGCCGAGGCCCCCGCGTACATGGTCGTCGCCAACGCCTCGAACGCGCAGGTCGTGCTGGACGCCCTCACCGCCCGCGCCGACGGCTTCGACGCCGAGGTCCGCGACGACCGCGACGCCTACGCGCTGCTCGCCGTCCAGGGCCCCGAGTCCCCCGGCATCCTGAAGTCGCTCACGGACGCCGATCTGGACGGCCTGAAGTACTACGCGGGCCTGCCCGGCACCGTCGCGGGCGTCCCCGCGCTGATCGCCCGTACGGGCTACACCGGCGAGGACGGGTTCGAGCTGTTCGTCGCCCCCGGCGACGCCGAGAAGCTGTGGAACGCCCTGATGGAGGCCGGCACCCCCGTCGGCATGGTCCCGGCCGGCCTCTCCTGCCGCGACACGCTGCGCCTGGAGGCGGGCATGCCGCTGTACGGCCACGAGCTGACCGCCGGGCTGACGCCGTTCGACGCGGGGCTCGGCCGGGTCGTGAAGTTCGAGAAGACGTCGCGGGCGGACTCCTTCGTGGGGCGCGAGGCGCTCGCGGCCGCCGCCGAGCGCGCCGAGTCCGCCCCGCCGCGCAAGCTCGTCGGCCTGATCGCCGAGGGCCGCCGCGTCCCGCGCGCGGGCTTCTCCGTGGTCGCCGACGGCAAGGTCATCGGCGAGGTCACCTCCGGCGCCCCGTCCCCGACGCTGGGCAAGCCGATCGCGATGGCGTACGTCGACGCGGAACACGCCGCCCCGGGCACGCCCGGTGTGGGCGTGGACATCCGTGGTACGCACGAGCCGTACGAGGTCGTGGCGCTGCCGTTCTACAAGCGCCAGAAGTGACACCTCCGTGCCGGTGGTCGTCCCACGTCCCGCCGACGTGACCCCGCGCACATCTTTCCCGTTCCGCAGCACCCACCCGCGTACAGGAGAATTCAGGACATGAGCAACCCCCAGCAGCTGCGTTACAGCAAGGAGCACGAGTGGCTGTCGGACGCCGAGGAAGGCGTCTCGACGGTCGGCATCACGGAGCACGCGGCCAATGCGCTCGGTGACGTCGTCTTCGTGCAGCTTCCGGCGGTCGGCGACACGGTGACCGCGGGCGAGACCTGCGGTGAGCTGGAGTCGACCAAGTCCGTCAGCGATCTGTACTCCCCGGTGACCGGCGAGGTCGTCGAGGCCAACGAGGACGTCGTGGACGACCCGTCGCTGGTGAACTCCGCGCCGTTCGAGGGCGGTTGGCTCTTCAAGGTCCGCACCACGGAGGAGCCGAAGGACCTGCTCTCCGCGGACGAGTACACCGAGTTCTCCGGCAGCTAAGGATCTCCCGATGTCGCTTCTGAACACCCCTCTGCACGAGCTGGACCCGGAGGTCGCCGCCGCCGTCGACGCCGAGCTCCACCGCCAGCAGTCCACCCTGGAAATGATCGCCTCGGAGAACTTCGCTCCGGTCGCCGTCATGGAGGCCCAGGGCACGGTCCTCACCAACAAGTACGCGGAGGGCTACCCCGGCCGCCGCTACTACGGCGGCTGCGAGCACGTCGACGTCGCCGAGCAGATCGCGATCGACCGGATCAAGGAGCTGTTCGGCGCCGAGTACGCCAACGTGCAGCCGCACTCCGGCGCCTCCGCCAACCAGGCCGCCCTCTTCGCGATCGCCCAGCCCGGCGACACGATCCTCGGCCTGGACCTGGCGCACGGCGGTCACCTCACCCACGGCATGCGCCTGAACTTCTCCGGCAAGCAGTTCAACGTGGTCCCCTACCACGTGGACGACGCAGGCCTGGTCGACATGGCCGAGGTCGAGCGCCTGGCCAAGGAGAACAGCCCGAAGGTGATCATCGCGGGCTGGTCCGCCTACCCGCGCCACCTGGACTTCGCCGAGTTCCGCCGCATCGCCGACGAGGTCGGCGCGTACCTGTGGGTCGACATGGCGCACTTCGCCGGCCTCGTCGCCGCCGGTCTGCACCCGAACCCGGTGCCGTACGCGGACGTGGTGACCTCCACCACGCACAAGACCCTGGGCGGCCCGCGCGGCGGTGTCATCCTGGCCCGCAGCAAGGAGTTCGCGAAGAAGCTGAACTCCGCGGTCTTCCCCGGCTTCCAGGGCGGCCCGCTGGAGCACGTGATCGCGGCCAAGGCCGTCTCCTTCAAGGTCGCGGCGAGCGAGGAGTTCAAGGAGCGCCAGCAGCGCACCCTGGACGGCGCCCGCATCCTGGCCGAGCGCCTGGTCCAGGACGACGCCAAGGCCGTCGGCGTCGACGTCCTGTCCGGCGGCACGGACGTGCACCTGGTCCTGGTGGACCTGCGCAACTCCGAGCTGGACGGCCAGCAGGCCGAGGACCGCCTCCACGAGGTCGGCATCACGGTCAACCGCAACGCGATCCCGAACGACCCGCGCCCCCCGATGGTCACCTCGGGCCTGCGGATCGGCACCCCGGCGCTCGCCACGCGCGGCTTCCGGGCGGAGGACTTCCGCGAGGTCGCCGACGTCATCGCCGAGGCCCTCAAGCCGGGCTTCGACGCGGACGCCCTCAAGGCCCGGGTGACCGCTCTGGCCGACAAGCACCCGCTGTACCCGGGTCTGAAGTAATTTCGTACCCTTTTGTTCGTACGTACGAAAGGTCGGGGCACCCCGCACACTGGACAGTGAGCAGGGTGCCCCGCACCACGTCCGCCTCTTGATCTTTTCGTCTTTGGAGTTTCCCGTGGCCATCTCGGTCTTCGACCTGTTCTCGATCGGCATCGGCCCGTCCAGCTCCCACACGGTCGGCCCGATGCGCGCCGCCCGCATGTTCGCGAGCCGCCTCAAGAACGAGGGCCTCCTGGCCCACACCACCGCGATACGGGCCGAGCTCTTCGGCTCGCTCGGCGCCACCGGCCACGGCCACGGCACCCCGAAGGCCGTGCTGCTCGGCCTGGAGGGCGAGTCGCCGCGCACCGTGGACGTGGAGAGTGCCGACGCCCGGGTCGAGGCGATCAGGAGCAGCGGCCGCCTCAGCCTCCTCGGCGTGCACGAGATCGGCTTCGACTTCGACGAGGACCTGATCCTGCACCGCCGCAAGGCCCTGCCGTACCACGCCAACGGCATGACGATCTTCGCGTACGACCGTGAGGGCGCCCTCGTCCTGGAGAAGACGTACTACTCGGTGGGCGGCGGCTTCGTCGTCGACGAGACGGTGCTGGAGCAGGAGGGCGCGGCGGGCGAGAACCCGATCGTGCCGGACGACACCGTCCTCAAGTACCCCTTCCGCACCGGTGACGAGCTGCTGCGCCTGGCCCGGGAGACCGGCCTGTCCATCTCCGCGCTGATGCTGGAGAACGAGAAGGCCTGGCGCACGGAGGAGGAGATCCGCGAGGGCCTCCTCGACATCTGGCGCGTCATGCAGGCCTGCGTCTCCCGCGGCATGTCCCGCGAGGGCATCCTGCCGGGCGGCCTCAAGGTCCGCCGGCGCGCCGCGAACTCGGCCCGCCAGCTGCGCGCCGAGGGCGACCCGCAGGCCCGCGCCATGGAGTGGATCACGCTCTACGCCATGGCCGTGAACGAGGAGAACGCCGCGGGCGGCCGCGTCGTGACCGCCCCGACCAACGGCGCCGCGGGCATCATCCCGGCCGTCCTGCACTACTACATGAACTTCGTGCCCGGCGGCGCCTCCCAGGAGGAGAAGGACGACGCGGTGGTCCGCTTCCTGCTCGCCGCGGGCGCCATCGGCATGCTCTTCAAGGAGAACGCCTCGATCTCCGGCGCCGAGGTCGGCTGCCAGGGCGAGGTCGGTTCCGCCTGCTCGATGGCGGCGGGCGCCCTCGCCGAGGTCCTCGGCGGCTCCCCGGAGCAGGTCGAGAACGCCGCCGAGATCGGCATGGAGCACAACCTCGGCCTGACCTGCGACCCGGTCGGCGGCCTCGTCCAGATCCCGTGCATCGAGCGCAACGGCATGGCGGCCGTGAAGGCCGTGACCGCCGCGAAGATGGCGATGCGGGGCGACGGTTCCCACAAGGTCTCCCTCGACAAGGTCATCAAGACCATGAAGGAGACGGGCGCCGACATGAGCGTCAAGTACAAGGAGACGGCGCGGGGCGGCCTCGCGGTGAACATCATCGAGTGCTGAGGCGGCCGGAGGTCCCGTGACGCGGCGGCTCACCGTGCCACGAACAGCGCCTCCGATCCCACCGGCCGGTACCCCGCCGCCTGGAAGGCGCGCACGCCGCGCGCGTTGCCCGGGGCCTGCTGCGCCCACACCACGTCGCCGTCCGGGACGAGATGGCGTGCCGCGCTCGCGAGGGCGCGGCCGAGGCCCCGGTGGCGTGCGTCCTCGTCGACCTCGACCGCCGTCTCCCAGCGGCCCGCCACGCCCCGGCCGAGGACCAGTACGCCGCCGCCCGCGGACGTCCACACGCGGACGTCGTCGCGGTGCTCGCGGGCGCGGGTGACGCGCGGGTGGTCCGGATCGCGCAGCTCGCGCAGTTCCAGGCGCGGGTCGGGGGCGCCGGGCCGGGCGGCGGCCGCGGTCAGCAGGTCGACGGTGTCCGTCGTACGGCCCGTCCGGTCCTGGAAGGCGGTGTGGAAGCGCGCGTTCATGGGGGCCGCGAGCGGGTCGCAGTCGAGCGCGGCGAGCGCGGCCCGCACCCAGGCGGGGTCCTCGTCGGTGAAGACGACGGAGTGCGCCGTGAAGGCGATCACCCCCGCGTCGCGGTGTCCGGGCTGCGGCAGGACGGTGACCGCGCCGTCCGGCGGCGGGAACGCACCGCGTGCGGCCGCCTCCAGGATCGCCCCGAGCGCGGCAGAGGCAGTGGCCATGGGTGTACTCCTTGTGATCCGGTGGCGGGGCGGCGGATACCCTGACCCCCGTCAGTAGTGCACCAAGAAGGGGTGGATCCGGTGGCGGACATCGAGGAAGCGCGCAAGACGTTCGACCAGTTCGACGCGGACGGCGACGGCTTCATCACGGCGGCCGAGTGGAAGAGCGCCATGGCCAAGATGGGCGACTTCTACATGACCGAGACGGTGGCCGAGGCCGTCATCGGCACGAAGGACAGCGACGCGGACAAGCGGCTGTCGTTCGACGAGTTCTGGGCGAGCCTGAACAAGTAGCCGTTCGCGGGTGGCGCGGAGGGGCCCGGCGCGCGGATCGCGCCGGGCCCCTCCGTTCTGCCGCTCAGCGGTGCGTACGCACGCTCCAGCGCCCCTCCGTGCGCTCCAGGCGCACGGGGTGGTCGAAGCACTCGCTGATCCGGTCGCCGGTCAGTACGTCGTCCACGGCGCCGGAGGCGAGCGCGGCCCCGTCGCGCAGGAGCAGCGCGTGAGTGGTGCCGGCGGGCAGTTCCTCCAAGTGGTGCGTGACCAGGACCGTGGCCAGCTCCGGGTGGGTCTCGCGCAAGGTGTCGAGACTGTCGAGCAGGTGTTCGCGCCCGGCGAGGTCGAGGCCGGTGGCCGGTTCGTCGAGGAGGACGAGGCGTGGCCGTGGCATCAGAGCGCGCGCGATCAGGGTGCGGCCGCGCTCGCCCTGGGAGAGCGTCGGCCAGCGCGCCCCGGTGCGGTGCGCGAGGCCGAGCAGGGTGATCAGACGGTCTGCCTGCTCCTCCTGCTCGGGCGTCGGGCGCCGACGGGGCACCGGTTCGATGCTGTTGGTTACTCCGGTGAGGACGATGTCACGCACCGGCAGCGGGGAGCGCAGCGGATGGCGCGGGTCGACATGACCGACGTACGCCCGCAGGTCCCGCAGGTCGACGCTGCCCAGGCGGTGGCCGAGCACCTCGACCGTGCCGCGCGTGGGGTGCGTGACGGCGCCGCAGAGGCCGAGCAGGGTCGACTTGCCCGCGCCGTTGGGGCCGAGCAGCGCCCAGTGCTCTCCGGGGCGGACGGTGAGGGTGACGTCCTCAAGGATGGCGCGGCCGTCGCGGACGACGGTGACGGCGTCGGCGTGCAGGAGGGGCGGGGCGGTGGGGGTCTCCGGGGTCACCGTGCCGTCCCCGCCCGGTTCACGGCGGCGAGGACGGCCTGTACGGACGCGGTCAGCACCGAGGTGTCCAGGCCCGCGCCCCAGCGGACGGCGTCGCCGACCCGGCACCGCGCGTACGCGGCGGCCTCGCTGCCGCCGCCTTCCCCCACCGCGTGCTCGGCGTAGTCGAGGATGTCGACGCTGATCCCGGCGCCGGCGAGGGCGTCCGCGAAAGCGGACAGCGGGCCGTTGCCCACACCCTCGAAGTCCCCGGTCCTCTCCCCCACCTGGAGGGTGCAGACGAAACGGTGCGCGCCGTCCGGGGCGCGGTCCGTGGTCCAGGAACGCAGCGCCACCTCACCGTGCGGGCCCGGTGCGACGTACGTCGCCCGGAACAGCTCGTACAGCTCCTTCGCCGTCGCCTCCCGACCGCTGTCGTCGGTCGCCTCCTGCACCACGCGCGAGAAGTCGGGGCGCATGTCCCGCGGCAGGTCGAGGCCGTGCCGGGTGCGGAGCAGGTACGCCATGCCGCCCTTGCCCGACTGGGAGTTGACGCGGATGACGGCCTCGTAGGTGCGGCCGATGTCGGCGGGGTCGACGGGCAGGTACGGGACCTCCCACGGCGCCTCGCGCTCCGGCACCCCCGACGCGGCGGCCCGGCGGGCGTGGTGGGCGAGACCCTTGCTGATGGCGTCCTGGTGGGTGCCGGAGAACGCCGTGTGGACGAGGTCACCGGCGTAGGGGTGGCGGGGGTGGACGGGGAGGCGGTTGCAGTACTCGACGACCTCGCGCACGGCGTCGATGTCGGAGAGGTCGATCATCGGGTCGACGCCCTGGGCGTAGAGGTTGAGGGCGAGGGTGACCAGGTCGACGTTGCCGGTCCGCTCGCCGTTGCCGAAGAGGCAGCCCTCGACGCGCTGGGCCCCGGCGAGGACGGCGAGTTCGGCGGCGGCGACGCCGGTGCCGCGGTCGTTGTGGGGGTGGACGGAGAGGATGACGGAGTCGCGCCGGGCGAGGTTGCGGTGCATGTACTCGATCTGGTCCGCGTACACGTTCGGGGTGGCGATCTCGACGGTCGTCGGCAGGTTGTGCGTGACGGGCCGGTCGGGGCTCGCGTCCCACAGCTCGGTCAGGCCGTCGCAGACCTCGAGGACGAAGTCGGGCTCGGTGAGGTTGAAGGTCTCCGGCGCGAACTGGAACCGGATGTCGGCGCCCGGCCGCGCGTCGGCGAGCCGCGCCATGTGGGCCGCGGCCTCCTTCACGACCTGGAACACCTCGGCGCGCGACCGCCCGAGGACGACGTCGCGCCAGACGGGCGAGGTGGGGATGTACAGGTGCACGACGGCGCGCGGCAGCCCCTCGATCGACTCGAAGGTGCGGTCGATCAGCTCGGGCTTGGCGGGCGTGAAGACGACGACGGTCACGTCGTCGGGCAGGGCCTCGCCCCGGCTGCCGCTGCCACTGCCGCCACCGCGTCGAGCGAGGTGGCGGACGAAGTCGAAGTCGCTCCTGCTGGCCGACGGATAACCGGCCTCGATCTCCTTGAACCCCATCGAGACGAGCAGGTCGAAGAACCGCCGCTTGCGGTCGGTGTCCATCGGCTCGGCGAGCGCCTGATTGCCGTCGCGCAGGTCGACGGGCACCCAGAGGGGCGCGCGCTCGATGCGCGCACCCGGCCAGTCCCGCCGCAGCTCGGGGACGTGCACCCGCTCCTGGTAGGGCCGGTAGCGGTGGTACGGCATGGGGCCGGGGCGCTGCGGGTTCCAGTCGTACGTGGGCGCGGTGACGGGAGGCGCGCTTACGGGAGGCGCGCCTACGGGAGGCATGGTCACGGGAGGTCTTCTCCTGGGCTCGGTCGGAAGACCGGCAGCACGGCACCCCGCGGCGGGGTGCCGGTCGCTTCAGGCCCCGCCGCGGCAGCCGAGAAGAAGGAGACCGCGGAAGATCATGGCGTTACCGTAGTCACACTTCAGCTCCTCAGACAAGCACTTGTCTGAGGAGTGGTCCTCAGGGCAGATAGTCCTCCGACAAACACTCGTCAGACAAGCAGCCGTCTGACCAGCAGTTGTCAGACAAGCAGCCGTCAGACACGTCCGTCCCCTCCAGTAGTTCCCGTTCCGCTCCCGTAGTTCCCGTTCCGCTCCCGTCCGCCCGGAAGGCCCCGCACGATGCCCCTCGACTCCGTACGTCCCAGCCCTCTCGTCGAGCAGGCCGCCGCCAGCCTGCGCAAGCAGATCACCGGCGGTCAGTGGCCCGTCGGCACCAAACTCCCCGGTGAGACGACGCTCGCCAGGGAACTGGGCGTGGGCCGTTCCACTCTCCGTGAGGCCTTGCGCGCGCTGGCCGGTGCCGGGCTCGTGCGGACGCGGCAGGGCGCCGGCGTCTTCGTCGTCGCCACGGAACCCGTCGCGGACTGGCCGGCCCGGCTGCGGCGGGCGGCGGTCACTGACGTGTACGAGGTGCGGATGCTGCTGGAGGTGCAGGCCGCCCGGCTGGCGGCGATGCGGCGCACCGACGAGGACATCGCGGTGATGCGGGCGGCGCTCGACGGGCGCGGGGCGGCGGCGGCCGAGGGGGACGCGGCGTTCGTCGACGCGGACATCGCCCTGCACGAGGCGGTCGTGGCGGCGGCGCGCAATCCCGTGCTGACGGATCTGTTCGCGGAGTTCATGCCCGCGCTGCGCCAGGGGCTGATCGACCTGCTCGAACTCATCGACGTACGCCGCGAGGAGGCCGACCACGGCGCGGCCTCGCACGCCGAACTGGTGCGCGCCGTGGAGTCCAAGGACGCCGAAGGGGCGGCGCGGGTGGCGCAGGCCGAACTCCAGGCGACGCTGCGGCTGTTGCTCGGCGAGGACTGAGCGGCGTCACGTCAGCTCGGCGGCGATCCACCTCGTGGCGTCGGCGATCAGGGCGTTCCTGGGCGGGTCGTTGCGGCGTGGCCGGTCGGTGAGGACGGCGAGCACGAGCGGGGCGGCGCCGGGCGGCCAGGCGAGGGCGACGTCGTTGGCCCGGCCCCAGTCGCCGGTGCCGGTCTTGTCGGCCACGGTCCATCCCCCGGGGAGCCCGGCACGGATGCGTTCGGCGCCGACCGGTGCGGCGTTCCGCAGGAGCCAGTCCTTGATCAGGGCCCGCTTGCCGGGGGGCAGCGCGTCGCCGAGGACGAGCTTTCGGTATGCGGCGGCGAGCGCGCGGGGCGTGGTGGTGTCGCGCGGGTCTCTCGGGCGGACCCGGTTGAGCTCGGGTTCGTACTGGTCCATGCGGCTCACCCTGTCGCCGAGCCCGCGCAGATAGGCGGTCAGCCGCGCCGGGCCGCCGAGGTCGCGCATCAGGAGGTTGCCCGCCGTGCCGTCGCTGTGGCGGATCGCGGCGTCGCACAGCTGCCTGATGGTCATGCCGGTCGCGATGTGCTTCTGCGTCACGGGCGAGACGGAGTCGACGTCGGCGGCGCTGTACGTGACGCGCTCGTCCAGGTGGCGCGGCGGGTTCTCGTGGAGGACCGCCGCCGCGGCGAGGGTCTTGAACGTGGAGCAGAACGCGAAGCGTTCGTCCGCGCGGTACGCCACCGTGGCGCCGGTGCCGGTCGCCAGGGCGTAGACGCCGAGGCGGGCGCCGTGCGCGCGTTCGAGTCCGCCGAAGTGTGCCGCGGCCCGTGCCCCGGCCTCTTGGCCGGCAGCGGTCGGCGTGGGGCGCGCCGAGCGCGGGCCCGCCG
>NZ_JAFEXF010000114.1 GCF_016905445.1 Streptomyces sp. G44 | reverse complement strand
CCCACGCCGTGGCGCAGTCCGCGGCGCCCTCGACGCCCGGTGGGTCCGCCGCCGTCCTCGCCGCGGCCCGGCAGGTCCTCGACGAGGCCGCGCGCCTGCGGCCCCCGCTGGAGCTCGACTACGTGGCGCTGGTGGACCCGGCCGACTTCACCGAGGTCCGGCCCGGCCACACCGGAGAGGCCGTCCTCGCCGTGGCCGCCAAGGTCGGCTCGACCCGGCTGATCGACAACATCCCGCTGACGTTCGGAGTCGCCGTATGAGTGCCACCGGAATACGGCTGCACGCACCCGCGCCCGGCTGGTCCCTGGACGCCGACGTGGTGGTCGTCGGCTCCGGAGTGGCCGGACTGACCGCCGCCCTGCGCTGCTCGGCCGCCGGCCTGCGGACGGTCGTGGTGACCAAGGCCCGCCTGGACGACGGCTCCACACGCTGGGCGCAGGGCGGCATCGCCGCGGCGCTCGGCGAGGGCGACACACCCGCCCAGCACCTGGACGACACGCTGGTGGCGGGCGTGGGCCTGTGCGACGAGGAGGCCGTGCGCACCCTCGTCACCGAGGGCCCCGACGCCGTACGCCGCCTCATCGAGACCGGCGCCCACTTCGACACCGGCCCCGAGGGCGCCATCGAGCTGACCCGTGAGGGCGGCCACCACCGCCGCCGCATCGCGCACGCGGGCGGCGACGCGACCGGCGCGGAGATCTCCCGTGCCCTCGTCGAGGCGGTACGCGCGCGTGGCATACCGACCGTAGAGAACGCCCTCGTCCTCGACCTGCTGACCGACGCCGACGGTCGCACCGCCGGTGTCTCCCTGCACGTCATGGGAGAGGGCCAGCACGACGGCGTGGGAGCCGTCCACGCCCCGGCGGTGGTCCTCGCGACCGGCGGCATGGGCCAGGTCTTCTCGGCGACCACCAACCCGTCCGTGTCCACCGGCGACGGCGTGGCGCTCGCCCTGCGCGCGGGCGCCGAGGTCTCCGACCTCGAATTCGTGCAGTTCCACCCCACCGTGCTCTTCCTCGGCGCCGACGCCGAGGGCCAGCAGCCGCTGGTCTCCGAAGCGGTGCGGGGCGAGGGCGCGCACCTGGTGGACGCGGAGGGCGTGCGCTTCATGGTCGGCCAGCACGAACTGGCCGAGCTGGCGCCCCGCGACATCGTCGCCAAGGGCATCACGCGCCGCATGCAGGAGCGGGGCACCGATCACATGTACCTCGACGCCCGGCACTTCGGCGCGCACATGTGGGAGAACCGCTTCCCGACGATCCTGGCCGCCTGCCGCGCCCACGGCTTCGACCCGGTCACCGAGCCCATCCCCGTCGCCCCGGCCGCGCACTACGCCTCCGGAGGCGTCCGCACCGACCCGCACGGCCGCACCACCGTCCCCGGCCTCTACGCCTGCGGCGAGGTGGCCTGCACCGGCGTGCACGGCGCCAACCGCCTGGCCTCCAACTCCCTCCTCGAAGGCCTGGTCTACGCCGAGCGCATCGCCGCCGACATCGTGGCCCGGCACGCGCACCACACCCTCCACGCGCGCGTGCCGCACCCCGTCGACCAGCCGGAGACGCCGACCCACCCCCTGCTGCCGCCCGAGGCCCGCTTCGCCATCCAGCGCGTGATGAGCGAGGGCGCCGGCGTGCTCCGCTCCGCCGAGTCCCTCGCTCGGGCGGCGGACCGCCTCGCCCGCATCCACGCCGAAGCCGCCGGCGCGCTCGCCGAGCACGGCAAGACGGCCGAGCCCGGCGTCGACACCTGGGAGACCACCAACCTCCTGTGCGTCGCCCGCGTCCTGGTGGCCGCCGCCCAGCGCCGCGAGGAGACCCGCGGCTGCCACTGGCGCGAGGACCACGCGGACCGCGACGACGCGGCCTGGCGGCGCCACATCGTCGTACGCCTGAACCCGGACAGGACCCTGGCCGCCCACACCACCGACACCCCCGACTTCCCCCCGACCCGCCCCAGTCCCCAGGAGCAGTGACCGTGAGCACCCCCGACGACCTCCCCCTCGCCCCGACCGGCGGTGGCTGCGGCGACGCCTGCGGCTGCGGCGGGGACGACGCCTTCGACCCCCTGGAGTGCGGTCTCGACCCCGCTCTCGCGCGCCTCCTGGCCGAGGCCGGTCTGGACCCCCTCCAGATCGAGGACATCGCGCACATGGCCATCGAGGAGGACCTGGCGGGCGGCGTGGACGTCACCACGGTCGCCACCATCCCCGAGGACGCCGTCGCCACCGCCGACTTCGTCGCGCGCGAGGCGGGCACGGTCGCGGGCCTGCGCGTGGCCGAAGCGGTCGTCTCCGTGGTGTGCGAGGAGGAGTTCGAGGTCGAGCGGCACGCCGAGGACGGCGACCGCGTCGAGGCGGGCGACGTGCTGCTCAGCGTCACCACCCGCACCCGCGACCTGCTCACCGCCGAGCGCAGCGCCCTGAACATCCTGTGCCGCCTCTCCGGCATCGCGACGGCCACGCGCGCGTGGGCGGACGTGCTGGACGGCACCAAGGCGAAGGTCCGCGACACCCGCAAGACGACGCCCGGCTACCGCGCCCTGGAGAAGTACGCCGTACGCATGGGCGGCGGCGTCAACCACCGCATGTCGCTCTCCGACGCGGCGCTGGTCAAGGACAACCACGTGGTCGCGGCGGGCGGCGTCGCGCAGGCCTTCAAGGCCGTGCGCGAGCAGTTCCCGGAGGTGCCGATCGAGGTGGAGGTCGACACGCTCCACCAGCTCCGCGAGGTCGTCGACGCGGGCGCCGACCTGATCCTCCTGGACAACTTCACGCCGGGCGAGACCGAGGAGGCCGTCGCCCTCGTGGCCGGCCGCGCGTTCCTGGAGTCCTCGGGCCGCCTCACCCTGGAGAACGCCCGCGCGTACGCCGTCACGGGCGTCGACTACCTGGCGGTGGGCGCCCTGACCCACTCCTCCCCGATCCTCGACATCGGCCTGGACCTGCGGGAAGCGGTGCGTGACTGATGCTGCTGACGATCGACGTGGGGAACACCCACACCGTCCTCGGACTCTTCGACGGCGAGGAGATCGTCGAGCACTGGCGCATCTCCACCGACGCCCGCCGCACCGCCGACGAGCTCGCCGTGCTGCTCAACGGCCTGATGGGCATGCACCCGCTGCTCGGCGAGGAGCTGGGCGACGGCATCGACGGCATCGCGATCTGCTCGACGGTCCCCTCGGTCCTGCACGAGCTGCGCGAGGTCACCCGCCGCTACTACGGGGACGTGCCGGCCGTCCTCGTGGAACCGGGCATCAAGACCGGCGTCCCGATCCTCATGGACAACCCCAAGGAGGTCGGCGCCGACCGCATCATCAACGCGGTCGCGGCGGTCGAGCTCTACGGCGGCCCCGCGATCGTCGTCGACTTCGGCACGGCCACGACGTTCGACGCGGTGTCCGCGCGCGGGGAGTACGCGGGTGGCGTCATCGCCCCCGGCATCGAGATCTCCGTGGAGGCTCTGGGCGTACGAGGCGCGCAGCTCCGCAAGATCGAGCTGGCCCGCCCGCGGAGCGTCATCGGCAAGAACACCGTGGAGGCCATGCAGGCGGGCATCCTGTACGGCTTCGCGGGCCAGGTCGACGGCGTCGTGAACCGCATGGCGCGGGAGCTGGTGGGGGCGGGCGGCGACCCCGACGACGTGACGGTGATCGCGACGGGGGGTCTTGCGCCGATGGTGCTGGGCGAGGCGTCGGTCATCGACGAACACGAGCCGTGGCTGACCTTGATCGGCCTCCGCCTGGTCTACGAACGCAACGTCTCACGCGCTTGACGGCGCCCTTGACGCCACGGGACCAACGCCCCCGGCGGCCCCCCACCCCGCCGCTCCGCGGCGGATGTCTCCGACCCACCCGCCCGTTGACCGGCGTCGAGACGACGAGGTAGGGGCGGGCAGGGGTGCCCGTTGCCCGGCGACATCGAAGTGGGGCCCCCACGTCAGGCTGCGACGGCCCGCGGTCGCCGGCGCGCCCGAGGGGACGTGGGGGGATGTGCGCGCGGAGCACAGTGGTGGTCGGGCCGAGCCGATGAGCAGCCGCGGGCCAGCGCCACGATGGCGAGCACGGACATGCCCCCGCGGCCCCGCCCCACAAACGAACTCAAGGAGCCCCCCGCATCCCCGCCGCGCCACACACTGGCGTTAAGCGGATTTTGTCCGTTTGGCGCGTATCGTCAGCTCATGCCCACGCCATACGGATCCCGCGGCGGCATGGCCTTCAGCGCGGAGGAGCTGCGTGTGCTCCGCCGCGCCCTGGCTCTCGCCCTGAACCCCAGCCCCGTCCCCGACGAGGACGTCCAGGACTGTCTCCGCCTCGCCGAATCGGTGGACGAGGCCATGCGGGAGAGCGCGAGGCTCCGCGCCTTCCTCATGGCCGACCTGTCCCGCTACCGGACCGCCCTGCCCGGCACCGCGGCCGGCTACCTCGCCCTCCTGGACGACGTGCTCGGCGCCGGCTACCAGCCGGGCCCCGACGACCTCGCCGCCCTGCGCGCCCTGCGCGGCAACAACCTCGCCGCCACCCTGCTCGACCGCTGCCGGACGCTCGCCGAGCGGTCCGTCCGCGCCCGCCTGGCAGGCCGTTCCCCGCGCACCCAGGACCGCCCCACCGTGCCCGCGTCCCGCACCCCCCTGCGCTCCCTTCACTCCCTGCCCGGCGGCCTCGACGCCGCCAGGCAGAACCCGGCGCAGACCCCGGCGCAGAACCCACCGAAGAACCCACCGAAGAACCCCCCGCAGGACCCGACGCGCCCGGTCCCCACCCCGGCCGAGGTCTTCCCGCCGAGACGCCGCCCCGCACCACCCGCGGAACCGCCCACGCCTCCCACGCCTCCCACACCCTCGGCGGCGCCCACCTCCACCCCCGCCCCCGCGGGCCCACCGCACCAACTCATCGCGGGCTAGCTACGCTGGGGGCATGGACTACGTTTCCGCGCTCGTGCCCCCCGTAGTGATGGCCGTGTTCTTCAGCGGTCTCATCGTGACGATCGTGAAGACCCAGGGCGGTGCCAACAAGGCCAAGGAGGACGCGGCGGCGGACGCCGCGATCAGCCGGGCGGAGGCCCTCCGGCAGGCGCCCAAGACCGGCGGCGCCTGACCCCGGCCGACACCGAAGCCGCAGGTCGGCCCCGGACACGCCACCGCACCCCACACCCCACCGCACCTCCCCCCTCGAACGCCACGGCGTACGACTCGCACACTTTTCGAGTCGTACGCCCTTTTTGTTGGTTTGTTCAGGCTTAAGCGGCCTTCACGGCCTACGCCGTCTACGCCACGTCCCTCACACATCATGCCGATAGTGACGTCTCCCACTATTGTTCTGCTGTGCCTCGTCCATTGGGAGAACTCGAAGACGCCGTCATGACACGGGTGTGGAAGTGGAACCGCCCCGTGACCGTTCGAGAAGTCCTGGAAGACCTTCAGCAGGAACGGTCCATCGCCTACACGACCGTGATGACCGTTTTGGACAATCTCCATCAGAAGGGCTGGGTGCGCCGCGAAGCGGAAGGCCGCGCCTATCGATATGAGGCGGTCTCCACTCGCGCCGCCTACGCAGCCGCACTGATGAACGAAGCCTGGTCGCGGAGCGACAACCCCGCCGCCGCTCTCGTCGCCTTCTTCGGGATGATGTCGGCGGAACAGCGCGAAGCGCTGAGCGACGCCATGCGTATCGTCCAAGGCCCGGAGAACCCCGGCTCCGCCGAGCCGGACGCAGAGCGATAGCGTCCGCGCATGGCAGCAGAGGGCCCCGAACTCAGCGAACTCAGCGCAAAAGCGGTCTCGGTCCGCAGGGCGCGAACCTCCGATGTGCCGGCCGTACGCCGGCTCCTCGACGCGTACGTACGCGAGCGCATCCTCCTGGACAAAGCGACGGTGACCCTTTACGAGGACATCCAGGAGTTCTGGGTGGCCGAACGGGACGACAACGCCGAGTTGCTCGGCTGCGGCGCCCTGCACGTGATGTGGGAAGACCTCGCGGAAGTACGCACGCTCGCGGTGAATCCCGAGGTGAAGGGGGCAGGCGTAGGGCACCAGCTGCTCGGGAAGTTGTTGCAGACCGCCCGGTGGCTCGGCGTCCGGAAGGTTTTCTGCCTCACCTTCGAAGTCGACTTCTTCGCGAAGCACGGCTTCGTGGAGATCGGCGAGACTCCGGTCGACGGAGATGTCTACAGCGAGCTCCTGCGTTCCTATGACGAGGGTGTCGCGGAGTTCCTCGGCCTCGAACGAGTGAAACCGAACACCTTGGGCAACAGCCGGATGCTTCTGCATCTGTGATCGCCCGATGCTTGCGCATCTGCGATCGGGGCCGCGGTATTCCGATCCGATCCGAACCGAACCCGATCCCGAACCCGATCCGGTCCGAACCCCAACCCGATCCTGATCCCGATCCGAACCGATCCGCCCCTGCCGCGGTCTCCTATGTCCGAAACGCGCATGTTTCCGGGCTTCCAGGGGCCCCTGGTCTCTCCCAGGGGTTTGTGTTTTTCCGGCAAAAGCGGTTTGCTTTCCGACGTACTGCCAGTACTGCATATAACAGGGGCCGGTGAATCGGCGGCGTACGCCGTGCGGGTCGGCCTCGAAGTTATCGATGAAAGGAAATCCGGTGGCACAGAAGGTTCAGGTCCTTCTTGTCGATGACCTCGACGGTGGCGAGGCGGACGAGACCGTGACGTTTGCGTTGGACGGCAAGTCCTACGAGATCGACCTCACCACGGCCAACGCGGACAAGCTCCGTGGCGCCCTGGAGGACTTCGTCAAGGCCGGTCGGCGTACCGGTGGCCGGGGTTCGAGCAGCCGCGGCAAGGCGCGTTCGGCGTCGACGAGCGGTGGTCAGGACACCGCCGCGATCCGCGCCTGGGCGAAGGAGAACGGTTTCGAGGTCAATGACCGCGGCCGTGTTCCCGCGTCGATTCGTGAGGCCTACGAGAAGGCCAACGGCTGACGGTTGCGACGTCGCAGCCGGACCCGGTGGCACTGTGTTGCCGCCGTGTCCACCAGCCGTACGAGATCGGAGCCCACGGCGGGGTCGCCGTGGTGCGCGGTCCCGGCTCCCCCCGCCGCGGGCAGGGACACCAACGCCGGCAGCGTCGGCTCCACCTCGCACCCGGGTTCCGGGGGTCGCAGCCACACGGCGGCCCCCCGTGAGCCGGGCCACCCCGGAGGCGTGGGCGCGTCGATGTGCCCGCCCGCCCCGACGGCGGTGAGATCGAGGGGGATGTCCCCCCACTCCAGCCAGTCGAGCAGCCCCGGCAGCTCGTCCGCGCTTCCCGCGCCCACCAAGAGGCGCATCGTTTCCCCGCGCAGCGCCACCGGAGCCCTGGGCCCGAGGTGGCGCAGCGCCGCGAAGCCCGCCTCCGCGGGCAGCTCCAGGACGTCGAAGCGCAGTCCCGTCACCAGGCGCACGGGGCCGGGACCGGGCGTGGTCGCCCAGCCGAGTTCGTTCTCGTACCACTGCCGCACCGGGTCGCTCTGCTCGACCGGGGTCCGGGGCTGAGGAACTGTGGGGGCCATGTCCCAGCAACAGTCCGAGGGCCGCGAGGGTTACGCGGGGTCCCCGTCCGGACGCGTACCGTGGCCGGGAAAGGGGCGTGCGGACGTGTTCGGCGGTGCAAGAGTGTTCGCCCGTAGCGGAGGGAACCGGGGCACGCCGCATGGACTGTCAGTCGTTACGGGTAAGACATCCCTAGTGGGGAGGGGCGACACGCAGTTCCGGGCGTCTCACGTTCGCCATCGGCGTAGTGGTGATGGGGGTAACTGCCTGGCCTGCGGGAACATCGTCTCGCACCATCGGGTTGAGGCAGTTGTCGGCGTTCGGGGTCTGGAGTTCCTCCGAGAGGAGGGCCGGGTGTCGGCAGTTGGAATGAGCGGTCCCCGCTTGCGGGACTAAGCTGCGGAAGGACAGGGAGGGGACCGACCCCTTACTGCCTGACCGCTCTGAGGAGCGATTAACGATGTTCGAGAGGTTCACCGACCGCGCGCGGCGGGTTGTCGTCCTGGCTCAGGAAGAAGCCCGGATGCTCAACCACAACTACATCGGCACCGAGCACATCCTCCTGGGCTTGATCCACGAGGGCGAGGGTGTCGCCGCTAAGGCCCTGGAGAGCCTCGGGATTTCGCTCGAGGCGGTCCGCCAGCAGGTGGAGGAGATCATCGGGCAGGGCCAGCAGGCCCCGTCCGGGCACATCCCCTTCACCCCCCGTGCCAAGAAGGTCCTGGAGCTGTCGCTCCGCGAGGCCCTTCAGCTGGGCCACAACTACATCGGCACGGAGCACATCCTGCTCGGCCTGATCCGCGAGGGCGAGGGCGTCGCCGCCCAGGTCCTGGTCAAGCTGGGCGCCGACCTCAACCGGGTGCGGCAGCAGGTCATCCAGCTGCTCTCCGGTTACCAGGGCAAGGAGACCGCCACCGCCGGCGGTCCTGCCGAGGGCACCCCCTCCACGTCCCTGGTGCTCGACCAGTTCGGCCGGAACCTGACCCAGGCCGCTCGTGAGTCCAAGCTCGACCCGGTCATCGGGCGCGAGAAGGAGATCGAGCGGGTCATGCAGGTCCTGTCCCGCCGCACGAAGAACAACCCGGTCCTGATCGGTGAGCCCGGCGTCGGCAAGACCGCCGTCGTCGAGGGCCTCGCGCAGGCCATCGTCAAGGGCGAGGTGCCCGAGACCCTCAAGGACAAGCACCTCTACACCCTCGACCTCGGCGCGCTGGTCGCCGGTTCCCGCTACCGCGGTGACTTCGAGGAGCGCCTGAAGAAGGTCCTCAAGGAGATCCGCACCCGCGGCGACATCATCCTGTTCATCGACGAGCTGCACACGCTGGTCGGTGCGGGTGCCGCCGAGGGCGCCATCGACGCCGCTTCGATCCTGAAGCCGATGCTGGCCCGCGGTGAGCTCCAGACCATCGGTGCCACCACGCTCGACGAGTACCGCAAGCACCTGGAGAAGGACGCCGCGCTGGAGCGCCGCTTCCAGCCCATCCAGGTCGCGGAGCCGTCGCTGCCGCACACCATCGAGATCCTCAAGGGCCTGCGCGACCGGTACGAGGCGCACCACCGCGTCTCGATCACCGACGAGGCGCTGGTCCAGGCCGCGACCCTGGCCGACCGGTACATCTCGGACCGCTTCCTGCCGGACAAGGCGATCGACCTGATCGACGAGGCCGGTTCCCGGATGCGCATCCGCCGGATGACCGCGCCGCCGGACCTCCGCGAGTTCGACGAGAAGATCGCGGGCGTCCGTCGCGACAAGGAGTCGGCCATCGACTCCCAGGACTTCGAGAAGGCGGCCTCTCTCCGCGACAAGGAGAAGCAGCTGCTCGCGGCGAAGGCCAAGCGCGAGAAGGAGTGGAAGGCCGGCGACATGGACGTCGTCGCCGAGGTCGACGGCGAGCTGATCGCCGAGGTCCTGGCCACGGCCACCGGCATCCCGGTCTTCAAGCTCACGGAGGAGGAGTCCTCCCGCCTGCTGCGCATGGAGGACGAGCTCCACAAGCGGGTCATCGGCCAGAAGGACGCCGTCAAGGCGCTCTCGAAGGCGATCCGGCGTACGCGTGCGGGTCTGAAGGACCCGAAGCGCCCGGGTGGCTCGTTCATCTTCGCCGGTCCGTCCGGTGTCGGTAAGACCGAGCTGTCCAAGGCGCTCGCCGAATTCCTCTTCGGTGACGAGGACGCGCTGATCTCCCTCGACATGTCGGAGTTCAGCGAGAAGCACACGGTCTCGCGCCTCTTCGGTTCGCCCCCCGGTTACGTGGGTTACGAAGAGGGCGGCCAGCTGACCGAGAAGGTCCGCCGCAAGCCGTTCTCCGTCGTCCTCTTCGACGAGGTCGAGAAGGCCCACCCGGACATCTTCAACTCGCTCCTGCAGATCCTGGAGGACGGTCGCCTGACCGACTCCCAGGGCCGCGTCGTGGACTTCAAGAACACGGTCATCATCATGACGACCAACCTTGGAACGCGTGACATCTCCAAGGGCTTCAACCTGGGCTTCGCGGCCCAGGGCGACACGAAGTCCAACTACGAGCGGATGAAGAACAAGGTCAGCGACGAGCTGAAGCAGCACTTCCGCCCCGAGTTCCTGAACCGCGTGGACGACGTCGTCGTCTTCCCGCAGCTCAGCCAGGACGACATCCTCCAGATCGTCGACCTGATGATCACCAAGGTGGACGAGCGCCTGAAGGACCGGGACATGGGCCTGGAGCTCTCCCAGTCCGCCAAGGAACTGCTCGCGAAGAAGGGCTACGACCCGGTGCTCGGCGCGCGTCCGCTGCGGCGCACGATCCAGCGCGAGGTCGAGGACACCCTCTCCGAGAAGATCCTCTTCGGCGAGCTGCGTCCCGGCCACATCGTGGTCGTCGACACGGAGGGCGAGGGCGAGACCAAGACCTTCACCTTCCGCGGCGAGGAGAAGGCGGCGCTGCCCGACGTGCCGCCGATCGAGTCGGCCGCCGGTGGCGGCGCGGGCCCGAACCTGAGCAAGGAGGCGTAGCCTCAGGGCACGCTCGAAGGGGCCGCCCCGGACCGTTTCCCACGGTTCCGGGGCGGCCCCTTTTCCCGTACGCGTGCTGAGGCGGGGGACGGCCTCAGACCGCAGGCAGGTCGTACCGGACACTCACATGGGCGGGCAGGGCGGAGAGGTCGGGCGCCCGGACCGACTCGGCCACTCCTATGTCGAGGCGCTGAAGCCCCGGCAGGAGAGTGCCGAGCCGGGCCGCCGCGGTGTCCCAGTGAGCGTCGGGAAGGATCGCGAGGCGGGTGAGGTTCGGCAGGCGCAGCCCCTCGGGCGCGTGCAGGAAGCTGTGGGAACCGCAGGACAGCGTGGCAAGCCGGGGCAGGCGTGCGAGCGCCTCCCACTCGGCGGCCGTGCCCGGGCCGTTCTCCAGGAAGTTCACGGTCCTCAGCAGCGGCCGGTTCGGCAGCAGCTCCATGTCCTGTACGGAGAGGTGCGGGCCGACGAGAGCGAGGGACGTCAGCGGTGCCTCGGCGGGCAGGAGCGACAGGCTCCAGGGCTCGGTGGCCTCGGAGAAGCTGAAGACGGCGAGATCTTCCAGGCCGTGCAGCGCGGCCAGTGCCTCGGACGTCAGGTGGGCGGGGGAGTAGGACAGCCGCAGCAGGGTGGGCTCGCAGGCGACGAGGAAGCGGGAGGTGGCCTCGGCGGAGACGCCGACCCGGATGTCGAGCCGCTTCGGGTGGAGACCCAGCCGCTCCAGCTCTGCGATCTGGTCGTCGCCGCGGAGCGTGAAGTGCATGTCCTGCCCGTCGAGGCGGGCGATGACCTGCTCCGCGTACGAGCGGCAGTCGGAGCGGTGCCACCCCCACATCAGCTGGCTGCGGACGGTGAGGCTGGGGTGCCGGGCGAAGCGGGCCAGGAAGGGGACGGCCGCGTCGGAGCGCACGTGGGTCGCGGTGATCGTCACCAGACGGGCCTCCTCGTCGCTCAGACCGTCCGGGCCCGGCAGCAGGTCGAGCACCATGGGGCCCACCTGTGCGAGGGCGCGGGCCTCGCCGGCGTCGAGGGGCGGGATGAGCCCGGCCGTCCGCCGCTCCACCTCCGCCCGCACCTCCGGCGCCAGTTCCGCCGCGTGTTCCAGGCAGGCCGCCGCCAGGAGGTGGATCCGCTTGCGTGAGCGCTCCTCGGGGTGTCCGTCGCCGTAGGACAGCAACTCCCGCAGCAGCTCGGCCCGTTCCCGCGGTCTCGCCTGGGCCACCGCCATGCGGATGACGTCCTCCCACTGGTCGTCCGCCGCGTGGCGGGCGAGGACGCCGAAGTCGCCCTCGTCGACCGCCGCGCGGGCGCCCAGGAAGTCCTGGAAGGTGCGGTGGACGAAGTCGACGGTGCCGGGTCCCGGTTCGCGCAGCAGGCCGCTGCGGTGCAGGAAGTGGGTGTAGACGGCCTCCGCGCCGCCGAGCGCGGCCAGCTCGGGAACGGATGGGAGCGCGTCCGCGATGATCGACTCCGCGCGGGAACGGTCCATCATCGTACGGCCGTTGCGGATCAGCCAGTAGGCGAGGCGCTGGAGGAGCTGGAGCTGTGGTTCCTCGCGCAGTTCGGGAACGGCCATGTGGCGTTCGCGGTCCCGGCGGATCAGGAGCATGGAGAGGGCGGCGGTGTAGAGATCCTTGCGGCCCAGCGGCAGGAAGCCCCTGCGGTCCCGGTGCAGGGCGCAGATCAGGCCGCACATCAGGGGGTTGGTGGCCAGGAGGCCGAGGTCCGGCTTCGCCTTCACCGCGGCCAGGAGCTGGTTCTCGTACGCCGTGAGGGCCGCGTCCTCCTCGGCGCCGCCGGTGGCCGCCGCCGCGTGCCAGCGCTTGATGAACGCGGCCACCCCGTCCTCCGTCATCGCGGAGAGCGTCAGTTCCGTGAAGCCCTCGTCGGCGAGCCAGTCCGCGCGTACCGCCGAGGGGCGCGAGGTGACCAGCCAGTGGTTGCCGGGGTAGGCGTCGATGAGATCCGTGAGCCACGCGCGCGTGCGGGCGCGTTCGGCGTCCGGGATCTCGTCGATGCCGTCGATCAGGACCAGGGCGCGGCCCGCCGCCAGGACGCGTGCCTCCCAGCCGGCGGGCTGCGTGCCGGCGAGCGGGCACCCCACGGAGGCGAGGAAGTTGGCGGGGGCGGGCAGCCGCTCGCCGTGGCGGGTGAGGGCGCGCAGCGGCAGGACGTAGGGGACGCGGTCGTAGAGGTACGTCAGGGGGCCCTCGGCGAGGTCCTGGCGGGCGGCGCTCACCGCGAGCCACTGCACGAGGGTCGTCTTGCCGGAACCGGCCTCGCCGCGCAGCAGGACGCGGTCGTGGGAGGCGAGCGCCCGGTCGGCGGGGAGCGGCGAGGTGTGCTCGACGATCTCCACCTCTTCCGCGTGGTACTCCGCGCCGGTCAGGAACCGGGCCGTCGTCACGCGTCCGGGCGCCGTCGCCTCCAGCGACATGTAGGCCGCGTCCAGCGGCCACTTGCCCGGGGTGTCCGTCAGGTCGATCCCGAAGATCGTCAGCTTGCCGTGCTTCTTCGCGATGTACGCGAGGTAGCGGCGTTCGAAGGCGGCGTCCGGCGTTCCGGGGCGGGGGTCGCGGGCGAGCAGCTCGTCGACCTTGGTGATCAGTTCGTCCTGGCCGCGGCTCTGCGCGACCAGCGTCGCCGCCACGAACGTGGAGCGCTGGGTGAAGAACTGGAGGATGTGCAGGCAGGCCCACTCGGTGACGGAGTCCAGGTAGTGGGCGGCGTCCGCGGACAGCTCCGAGGCGACCGGGGCGCCGCCGGCCGAGGCACCGTGGATGAGTGCGCGGGCCAGCTTCCGGTGGCCGAGGCGGACCGCCTGGACGTCGTCCATGTCGAGGTCGCCGAGGGCGAGGAGCACGCGGGCCAGGGCGTCCGTGACGGCGGTGGCCTCGTCCGGCGGGAAGGGGGGCTCGCCGGGGGAGGCCAGGGACCGCTCGACGAGCCGCTCCGCCAGGCGGCGCACGTCCGGCTCGGTCAGCGTGCGCTTCTCGCCCCGGAAGGAGACGAGCCCGGAGAGCCGCACGGGCCGCCGCACAAGGCCCGCCCCCGGCCCCTCCCGGACGAACAGCCTCTTGATCAGCGGGCCGATGACGCTCGATGCCAGGCGGGTGCCCATGACCGCGGGATCCATGGGCGTGAGCGTAGTCGGCGTCACATCGGCGGCGGGGTGGATCTTGCCGCCCGGTGACATGCCGCACAGGCGATTTGTCCATTACTAGGCGGAATAGTGGGACCGGGCGGAGCGGGGCACGGGACCTTCGGCCCGCAACCACCGGGACCTTTGCCGCGTCGGGCGGCCCGGCGCGGGGGCCGGGTGCGCAGGCGGGCCGCGGGGCGGCCCCGCGTGCGGTTAAACCTCTGCTCCGGCGAAGAATCACATGATCGACGATCGGGTGAATTGTCCGGATTTGACGGTGTCAAGAGGTCGAAATCCTGACGGCCAGCTACGGCATTCGGTAGTAGATGGGCGGTTTGGGCGTGGGCCGGGCGCGGGTTACCAAGGGATGGCCGACCCGGCGAAACGTGCTCAGCGGGATCCCGCCCGCTCCCGTCCGCCGGGTTCTCTCACGCCTCTCTCGTCACCCGAGCTCCGAAGGACGTCCCCATGTCGAAGCGCACCAAGTCCCACCATCCCCGCCCCTCCCTCACCCGTGCCCGGGCGGCCGTCGTCGCCGCGGGCCTCGGCATGTCGGCGGTTCTCGGGGCCGGGGTCTCGGTCGCTGCGGACAGCGCCCAGAGCGCCGGCTCGCTGCCCGGCATCACCGTGAACTCCGTCCACGCGCAGGCCGCCGCCCAGGCCAAGGCCGCGCAGCAGGCCAAGGCGGCCACGGTCAAGAAGGCCCCGCAGGCGCCGAAGGCCGCCGCCTGGGTCCACCCGGTCCAGCGCTACACGCTCTCCGCGAGCTTCGGCCTCGGCGGCAGCATGTGGTCCCACAAGCACTCCGGCCAGGACTTCGCCGTCTCGGTCGGCACCCCGGTCCACGCCGTGCACGGCGGTACGGTCGTCAAGGCCGGCCCCAACGGCGCCGGTGATGGTCCCGCGTACGGCAACGCCGTCGTGATCAAGCACAGCAACGGCACGTACTCCCAGTACGCGCACCTCTCGCAGGTCGACGTCCGCGTGGGCCAGAACGTGGGCACCGGCCAGCGCGTCGCCCTCTCCGGCAACACCGGCAACTCCAGCGGCCCGCACCTGCACTTCGAGATCCGTACGACCCCCAACTACGGCTCGGCCGTGGACCCGGTCGCCTTCCTGCGCTCGGTGGGCGTGCGGGTCTGACCCCAGGCGGGTCCCCGACCCCGGCGCGCGTGGGCTCAGCCGCCCGAGTGCGCCTGCGTGACCAGATCGATGGCGACTTCGAGGATGGCCTTCCGCTTCTCCTCGGGGTCGCCTTCGAGGTCCTTGAGCACGAACATCCCGGCGTGCATGGTGAACAGCGCGCTGAAGCACCGCACCTGGTCGGTCATCGGCGCGTCCGGGTCCTTGAGGATCTCGTGGAGCCGGAACATGCGCTCCTTGAAGCTCTCGCCCGTCTTCAGGTCGCGCATCGTGGCCTGGTTCTCCTGCATGAAGCGGAAGAGCGGCGCCGCGTCGACCAGGATCTCGCTGTAGCGGCGCAGGACCTGCTGCCTGACGTCGAGCGAGGGCGGCTGCGGCTGCCGGTGACCCCACTCGATCAGCTCGTCGATGGGCCGGGTGAGGTCGTCGAAGATGCTGGTGAGGATGGCTTCCTTGGTCTTGAAGTGGTAGTACAGCGCCGCCTTCGTGACCTCCAGGTGCTCCGCGATCTCGCGCAGTGACGTCTTCTCGTATCCCTGCGCGGCGAAGAGTTCGAGGGCGACGTCCTGGATGCGCTGGCGGGTGTCGCCCCGGCGCTGCTGCCTGCCTGTGCCCGTGCCCATCGGGTGCTCCTCGGCTCCATTAACTTACTTGACGCCCGGCTAGTCGGGGGTCTACCTTCCCTCAGTGTAGTCAACTAGCCGGGCGGCAAGTAAGGCGTCGGGCGGGTTCAGGCGGGCGTCGGGGGCGTCCGGGAAGTCGCGGGAGTGGGGAAACATGGGGAACACCAGCACGGCGCAGGCCGGACCGGAGCAGGGGACCGAGCCGCGAGGACCACGGGAGGAGGCCGGACCGCAGCCGCGCAGCGTGCGCGTCGTGCTGATGGCCCTGATGATCGCGATGCTGCTCGCGATGCTCGACAACATGATCGTGAGCCCCGCGATGCCGACGATCGTCGGCGACCTGGGCGGCCTGGAGCACCTGTCGTGGGTCGTGACCGGGTACACCCTCGCGACCGCCGCCTCGACCCCCATCTGGGGCAAGGTCGGCGACATGTACGGCCGCAAGGGCGCCTTCCTCGCCGCGATAGTCATCTTCCTGGCCGGCTCAGCGCTGAGCGGCATGGCCCAGGACATGGGGCAGCTCATCGGCTTCCGGGCGATTCAGGGCCTCGGCGCGGGCGGCCTCATGGTCGGCGTCATGGCGATCATCGGCGACCTCGTGCCGCCGCGTGAGCGCGGCAAGTACATGGGCATGATGACCGGCGTCATGGCGGTCGCGATGATCGGCGGCCCGCTCGTCGGCGGCACCATCACCGACCACCTCGGCTGGCGCTGGGCCTTCTACATCAACCTGCCGCTCGGCGCCGTGGCGCTGGCCATGGTGACCACCGTCCTGCACCTGCCCAAGAAGAAGGCGGAGGGGCGCATCGACTACCTCGGCGCGGCCCTGCTCACCGTCGGCATCAGCGCGCTCGTCCTCGTCACCACCTGGGGCGGCACGGAGTACGCCTGGGGCTCCGCCGTGATCATGGAGCTCATCGCCATCGGCGTCGTCTCGCTCATCGGCTTCCTCCTCGTACAGAAGAAGGCCGCCGAGCCGATCATGCCGCTGCACATCTTCCGCAGCCGCAACTTCTCGCTGATGGCCGTCATCGGCTTCATCACCGGCTTCGTCATGTTCGGCGCGATGCTCTTCCTGCCGCTCTACCAGCAGTCGGTGCAGGGCGCCTCGGCGACCAACTCCGGGCTGCTGCTGCTCCCGATGCTGCTCTCCATGATGGCCGTGTCGATGTTCGCCGGGCGGTTCACCACGGCCACCGGCAAGTACAAGGCCTTCCCGGTCGTCGGCACCGTACTGATGATCGTCGGCTTCTTCCTGCTGGCGCAGATGGACACCGGGACCTCGCGGCTCACCTCGGGCCTCTACATGGCGGTGCTCGGCGCCGGCATGGGCTTCCTGATGCAGATCACCATGCTCGTCGCCCAGAACAGCGTCGAGATGAAGGACATGGGCGTCGCCTCGTCCTCGGCCACGCTCTTCCGCACGCTCGGCTCCTCCTTCGGCGTCGCGATCATGGGCGCCCTCTTCAACGACCGCGTCCAGCACGTGATGGCCGAGCGCGCCGGGGAACTGGGCGGCAAGGTCACCGAGAAGTCCGCGCAGCTCGACGCGGCCAGCCTGGCGAAGCTGCCGGAGCAGGTGAGCGACGCGTACAAGTTCGCGGTCTCCTCCGGTACGCACGCGGCGTTCCTGCTCGGCGCCGCCGTCGGTGTCGCCGCGCTGCTCGCCTCGCTCTTCGTGAAGGAGACCCCGCTGCGGGGCGCGGGTCCCGCCGACAGCGAGCCCGTGGGCGAGGGGCCGCTGTCAGTGCCGCGTGCCAACATCGACGTATGACCGGATGACGGCATCACGGCTGTTGGGAGCACGCCATGATCAAGGGACTCGCCATCTCCACCGTCTGGGTCCTCGACCAGGACCGGGCCAAGGAGTTCTACACCGAGAAGCTGGGCCTGGAAGTCCGTACGGACATGACGATGGGCGACGGCGGCATGCGCTGGCTCACGGTCGGCGCCAAGGACCAGCCGGACGTGGAGCTGACGCTGATGGTGCCGGGCCCGCCCGCCCTGGACCCCGAGTCGGCCGAGGCCGTGAAGAAGCTGGTCGCCAAGGGCGTCCTCGGCGCGGGCGTCCTCGTCACCGACGACGTCCACGGGGACTACGAGCAGCTGAAGGCGCGCGGCGTGGAGTTCCTCCAGGAGCCGCAGGAGCGCCCGTACGGCACCGAGGCGCTCTTCCGCGACGACTCCGGGAACTGGTTCTCGTTCACGCAGCGCCGCGAGGGCGGCCTCGACCTCGACAAGGACTGGTCCTGCTGAGCCCCTGACGGAAGCACGTCAGAGGTGGTCCGGCAGCTGGAGCATCGGGTAGCTCCCCGTGTTCGTGGGCGCGTGCTCCGGCAGCCACAGCACGGCGACCGCGCCCTCCGCGGGCTCATCGGGCGCCGCCCCCGCCGGGCGGACGTTGCGGAAGGTGAGCCGCGCCCCGAGCACCCGCGCCTGGCCCGCCGCGATCGTCAGGCCCAGGCCGTGGCCGTGCCCCGCCCGGTCGGTGCTGCCCGTGCGGAAGCGGCTCGGACCCTCGTCCAGGAGGGCCTCGGGAAAGCCGGGCCCGTGGTCGCGCACCCGGACCACGCGGCCCTCGACGCTGACCTCGATGGGCGGCCTGCCGTGCTTGGCGGCGTTGGCGACGAGGTTGCCGAGGATGCGCTCCAGGCGGCGCGGGTCGGTGGTGACCTCCGACTCGTGCACCACCGTCACGCTCACGTCCGCGGTCAGGGACGCCATCCGCCGCGTCACGAACTCGCCGAGCGTGATGTCCTGCAACTCGGCCCGCTCCGCCGCGGAGTCCAGGCGCGCCACTTCGAGGACGTCCTCGACGAGGGTGCGCATCGCCTGGGCGCGGTCCTTGACCAGCTCGCTCGGGCGGCCCGGCGGCAGCAGCTCGGCCGCCGTGAGCAGCCCGGTCACCGGGGTGCGCAGCTCGTGCGCGATGTCCGCGGTCACCCGGCGCTCGGCCTCCAGGCGCTGCTTGAGGGCGTCGGCCATCGCGTCCACGGCGCTCGCCAGATCGTCGGTCTCGTCCTTGACGACACCGCCGATCGCGTCGCGCACGCTGACGTCCGTCTGCCCCTGGGCGACCTCGCTCGCCGCCGTCGCCGCCTTGCGCAGGCGCCGCGACAGCTGCCCGCCGATCAGCACGCCGAGCGCGCAACCGCCGAAGACGACCGCGATCGAGCCGATGACGAGGGCCTGGTCGAGGTCCTTCATGACGGTGGCGCTGCGGTCGGTGAAGCGGGAGTGCAGCGACAGGACGTGCCCGTCGGCGAGCGGCACGGCGGCCCAGATGTCCGGCACGCCGTCCGGCTTGTCCTCGACGAACGTGGCGCGGCGGCCGGTGAGGACCTTCTCCCGCAGCTCCTCGGGGAGCTCCGGGTCGTCGACCTTCGTGCCGAACTGGAGGGTCTGGCGCTGCGAGGCGGAGTAGAGCCGCAGGGCGAACTGGATGCGCTCGTCCTGCACGTCGCGCGCGTTGTCCAGCATCGAGACGCGCGCGGCGTTGTGCACGACCAGGCTCAGCGCCACCGCGACCAGCGCGCCGACCAGCGCGATCGCCGCGCTGATCTTCCAGCGCACGCCGGTGCGCAGGCCGCTGCGCTGCCCCGTGGCGCGCAGCCCGGACCGGAGCGCCTCACGGACGCGCGCGACGGCCCCGCGGCCCGCGTGCGTGCCCGCGTCCATGCCGCCGTCCGAGCTCCCGCCCAGACCCGTGTTCAAACCCGCGTTCACGCGCCCGTTCATGCCCGCGTTCATGTACGTCCCCCGAGTCCACGGCCCCGGGGCCGCCGTGCGCCGTTCGTCACGCGTCCGTTCACGCCTTGAGCTTGTAGCCGAAGCCGCGGACCGTCTCGATGCGGTCCTGGCCCACCTTCGTGCGCAGCCGCTGCACGTGGACGTCGACGACGCGGGTGTCGCCGCCCCAGCCGTAGTCCCAGACGCGCTCCAGGAGCTTGTCGCGGGACAGGACCGTGCCGGGCGCGGACGAGAACTCCAGGAGCAGCCGCATCTCGGTCGGCGTCAGCCCCACCGGGGCGCCGCCCCTGCGGACCTCCATGCCCTCCGTGTCGATCTCCAGATCGCCGAAGTGCAGCACACCGCCCGCCGCCGAAGTCTCCTCACCCGGGGCGGCCGTCGCCGAGCCGGTACCGCTGGCGTGCCCGAAGCGGCGCAGGACGGCGCGGATCCGGGCGACCAGGACGGCCCCGTCGAACGGCTTGGTCACGTAGTCGTCGGCGCCCGCCTCCAGGCCCAGCACCACGTCGATGGAGTCCGCCCGCGCCGACAGCATGATCACGGGGACGGTCGACTCGTCCCGGATGCGGCGGCACAGCGAGACGCCGTCCAGGCCCGGCACCATGACGTCGAGCAGCGCGATGTCCGGCTGGTTCGCGCGGAACGCCTCAAGCCCCGCCAGCCCGTCCGGCATGGCCGTCACCGCGAAACCGTCGCGCTCCAGGGCGAGCTGGGTGGCCTCACGGATGACGTCGTCGTCCTCGACGAACAGGACATGGGTCTGCTCTGCCATCGGATGCTCTCTGTCCTTCTCGGTGCTCTGTACGTGCTCTGTACGTGTGCTC
Source organism: Streptomyces sp. G44 (assembly GCF_016905445.1). Classification (GTDB taxonomy): domain Bacteria; phylum Actinomycetota; class Actinomycetes; order Streptomycetales; family Streptomycetaceae; genus Streptomyces. Next base: position 3,645 of record NZ_JAFEXF010000114.1, on the reverse strand, counting down.
TGGGGTGCTGCGGGGGTACTGCGGGTTCTGCGGGGCTGCGGGCTCTGCGGTCGCCCTGCCGGCAGGGACGGTCGTCACTCCGCCGCCGGCGCGGGTTCCTCGCCGCCCACCGCGTTGCTGAAGTCGCTGCGCGTACGGTCCGCCTCGGTGAAGCGGTGCGCCGACCAGCGGTACGTGATCACTTCCTCGCCGGAGGGGTACGCCACCGAGTCGCCCTTCTCGTACAGCTGCTTCGTCACGACCAGGTCGCCGCGGTCGATCTCGGCGTAGACGGACGCGGGCTCCTCGGCCGTGAAGACATTCTTGTACCCGCCGCCCTCGGCGCGATACACGTAGCTGCCGATGCCGACGGCGTCCGCGCAGGTCAGGACGTTCACCACGACGTCGGCGGCGGAGCCTCCGGTGAGGTCGCCGTACGACACGTCGATCGGGTACGTCTTGCCCGCGCACGGCTTCAGGTCCCGCTTGACCGCCGGGCTGACCTTCGGGTCGTTCTTGACGAGCCGCACCGCGTCGATCTTCTCCGCCGGCACGGAGACCGACGGCGACATCGACGGCGAGGCGGACACCACCGGCTCGCTGCGGGCCGGGCCCTCGTCGCGCGCGCCGGAACCACCGGTCGAGCAGCCGGAGAGGGAAAGGCCGACGGCGGCGAGCACGGCCACCGCCGTACTCACCGCCCGCACGCTTGACTTGGCCTCAGGGCCTAGGCCGCGCAACGCTCCCGCTCCTCACGTCCGAGCGCGCTTGCGACCAGTTCCTCGCGGTCCCGGCTCTCCAGCTCCTGGCGGAGCCGGGCGAGCGCCCGGTGCAGCGTGCTCTTGACCGTTCCGGCCGACATGCCGAGTGCGGCGGCCGTCTCCTCTGTGGACATCTGCTCCCAGTGTCGCAGCACGACGACGCTGCGCTGCTTGGGTGCGAGCACCTTCATGATGTCCATGAGCAGAGCGCGGTCCGCGTGCTGTTCGGTGGAGTCTTCCACGCGCGCGTCGGGCAGCTGCTCGGTGGGCACCTCTTCGAGCTTGCGCGCCCGCCACCACTCGGTCCGCGTGTTGATCATGACGCGGCGCAGATAGGCGTCGGCGAGCCGCTTGTCGGCTATGCCCTCCCAGCGGCCGTACGTCCGTACGAGCGCGGTCTGCAACAGGTCCTGTGCGTCGACGGGGTCCGGGACCAGGCGCCGGGCACTGCGCAGCAGGGCATCCTGCCGAGTGCGGACGTACTCCTCGAACTCGAGCACCTCGCCGTGCGCCATATCAAACCGCCTCCGTTCCGTCCCCATGTCGACCGCGGTCCTTGCCTGTGCGGTACGGACAAGAAGCTACGGAGGCCGTGTCACGGGGTTGTGCGGAGCAGCCAGCGGCGGACGCACGGCTGTGCGTAGGTTGTGTAACAGAAGTAGGGCGCGCGTAAACGCCCGCGTCCGCCGGGCCCTGCGGGGGCTCCGGGCGGTGACGCCGTCAGGTCAGGGGCAGCCGGTAGAGGCCGTCGGGCAGCGGCTCGACGAGACCGTCCGCGACCAGGCCGTCCAGCGCGCGGGCCCGCTGCACCGGCTCGTCCCACACCTGGTCGAGCACCGCCTGCGGCACCGGCGTCAGGGCCTCGCGGAGCACCGCGAGCAGTTTGCCCCGCACCTGGCGGTCCGTACCCGCGTACGTCTGGCCGCGGCGGGCCGGGCCGTCGTGCGCGGGCTTGCCCGCCGCGCGCCAGGCGCACCGGTCGGCGATCGGGCACCGCGCGCAGTTCTCGTTCTTCGCGGTGCACACCAGGGCGCCGAGCTCCATCGAGGCGGCGGCCCAGCGCGAGGCGGTGCGCTCGTCCTCGGGCAGCAGGGCGCGGGCGAGCCTGCGCTCGGCGGCCGTCGTCGCGTTCGGCGGATACTGCACCCCGGTCACGGCCCGTGCGAGGACCCGGCGCACGTTCGTGTCCAGGACGGCGTGCCGCTGCCCGTACGCGAACGACGCCACGGCCGCCGCGGTGTACTCCCCGATGCCGGGCAGCGCGAGCAGCTGGCCGTGCTGCGTGGGCACGTCGCCGCCGTGCCGCTCCGTTATGGCGACGGCCGCGCCGTGCAGCCGCAGGGCGCGGCGCGGGTAGCCGAGCCGCCCCCAGGCGCGGACGGCCTCGCCGGGCGCCTCCTTGGCGAGGTCGGCGGGGCGCGGCCAGCGGGCCAGCCACTGCTCGTACACGGGCAGGACCCGGCTGACGGGCGTCTGCTGGAGCATGAACTCACTGACCATCACGCCCCACGGCCCGGCGTCCTCGCGCCGCCACGGCAGATCACGGGCGTGCGCGTCGAACCAGGCGATGACGGGGGTGTGGAGGGCGTCCCCGGCGGTGTCGGGGGAGTCCCCCGGGGCCGGGCTGTTCGGCGTGGGCTTCGTGGGAGCAGTCATGGCACCACCGATCCTGCCACGGCCGCGGCGGATCCACGGGCGCACGGGTCCTGGCAGCGGGGTGTGTTCCGCGTGCCCCCCGGCCGCTGACCCTCCGGCCCTCCGGCCCGCAGTTCCACATCCGACGATCCGCACCTGACGATCGGCAGGGGTGGCGGGTGCCACCGGACAAGTAGCGTCGGGGCGTGGAGAGACGTACGAGGAGCGCGCTGCTGTGGGCGGCGCTCGCCGTCCCCGTGGTGTCGGTGGACCGGCTCGGCATGAACGAACCCCGCCCGGCCTGGCAGCAGATCACCTCGCTCGCCGTCCTCGCCGCCGCCGTCGCGGTCCGCCGCACCCGGCCGCTGCCCGCCTTCCTCGCGGCGGCCGGCCTCGGCCTCGTCACCGGCTCCTCCCTCTTCACGCTCTCCTACGGGCCCGCCCTCGCCGTCTTCGCGCTGCTCCTCGGACGCCGCGCGCACCGCGTACGCCCCGCCCTGCTCGCCTTCGGCGCCATCGCCCTCGCGGGCACGGTCAAGATCGCCGTGCGTGACGTCGACCCCGTGGTCGAGTGGCTGGTCCTCATGGGCACGCTCGTGTTCGGCACGGTCTTCCCGTGGCTCACCGGCCGCTACTGGCGCCAGGGCCGCGAACTGGCCGCCGCCGGGTGGGCGCGCGCCGACCAGCTGGAGCGCGAGCAGCGCATCGTCGCCGACCGCGCCCGGCTGCGGGAACGGGCCCGCATCGCCCAGGACATGCACGACTCCCTGGGCCACGAACTGAGCCTGATCGCCGTCCGCGCCGGCGCCCTCCAGGTCACCCCCGACCTGCCGGACCCGCACCGCGAGGCCGCCGCCGACCTCCGCGCGGCGGCCTCACAGGCCACGGACCGGCTGCACGCGATCATCGGCCTGCTCCGGGAGGACGACGACGAGCCGGCCCCGCTCGCACCCGCCGGGGAGAGTGTCGCGGAACTCGTCGCGCGCGCGGCGGAGTCGGGACTTGAGATCGCGTACGAGGATGAGGGGGCCGCCACACGCGCCATGCCCCCGCGGCCGGAAGCGACGCCCGCCGAGCGCACCGTCCACCGCGTCGTCCAGGAAGCCCTGACCAACGCCGCCAGGCACGCGCCCGGCGCCCGCGTCACCGTCACCGTGGCGCGCGACCGCGACGCGACGACGGTCACCGTCACCAACGGCCGCCCCCGCGGGCCCGGCCCGGTGTCCGAGGGCGGCAGCGGGCTGCGCGGCCTGCGGGCCCGCGTCACCGA
>NZ_JAFEXF010000113.1 GCF_016905445.1 Streptomyces sp. G44 | reverse complement strand
CCCGGGAGGGGCTCGGCGCGCCCTGCCGGCTGAGCCTGGCCGTGCGGGACCTCCGGGCCGCCGAGGAGTTCTACGGCCGGGTGCTCGGCTGGTGCCATGTGCCGCTGATCGGTTCGCCCGGCCGGCCGCGGTCCCTGATGCTGCGGGCCGGGGTGCCGGCCGGCACCCTCGGCGAGAGTGCCGGCGCGGGCCCCGACGTGGGCTGGATGCCGTACTTCGCCGTCGACGACGTGGACGACGCGGTGGGCCGGCTCCGTGACCGCGGCGCCACCGTGGCGGTCGGGCCGCTCACCACCCGCACCGGGCGGGCCGCCGTGGCGGCCGGACCGGAGGGCGCGGTCTTCGGGCTGCGCCACCCGGCTCCCGAGGACCGCTGGGCGGTCGGCGAGGGCCCGGTCGGCCGCCTGGAGCTGCACACCCGGGACATCTTCGCGGCGGCCCTCTTCTACGGCGGCGTACTGGGCTGGGCGGGCGAGCCCGGTGAGAGCTGCTCCGTGGAGTACGTGGACGACCGGATCGTGGTGCGTGACGGGTCGCGCCCGGTCGCCGCGCTCGTGGAGGGGGCGGCGCCCGGCGCCGAGGGGCGGTACCGCTGGCACGCCTTCTTCCGGGTCGCGGACGTCGACGCGGCCGCCGCCGCGGCCGTGCGGTGGGGCGGCGGTGTCGTATCGGCGCCGAGAGGGATCGGGCCCCGGCGGGAGGCCGTGCTTGCGGACCGCGAAGGGACCGTGTTCGCGGTCACCGCCGGCTGAGTCGTGCATGTCGAGAGTGTGGGAACCAGGGATGTTTGTTCGGACAATCGATGAGTTTCAGGCCGCGGGACAGGGCGTCGGGCAGCCGGAGGGAGTCTCGGACGGAGGGACGCCACTGCCGCGGATCGATGCGTCCGAGGTCGCGCCGAAGGACGCGCGGGAGCTGTCCAAGCTCTTCTTCGACCGGCTGAAGACCCTGGAGGAGGGCTCGCCCGAGCACACGTACACGCGCGACACCCTCATCGAGATGAACCTCTCGCTGGTGCACTACGTGGCGGGCCGCTTCCGCAATCGCGGCAGCGGCCAGCTGGAGGACATCGTGCAGGTCGGGACGGTGGGCCTGATCAAGGCGATCGACCGCTTCGACATGAGCCGAGGGTACGAGTTCGTGTCGTTCGCGGTGCCCTGCATCCTCGGTGAGATCAAGCGCTACTTCCGGGACACGAGCTGGGCGGTGCACGTGCCGCGCAGGCTCCAGGAGCTGCGTACGCGGCTGTCGCAGTCCCAGGAGGAGCTGAGCTCCGCGCTCGGCCGCGAACCCACCGTCAAGGAGCTCGCGGCCGACCTGGAGGTGACCGAGGAGCAGGCGCTGGAGGCGATCGTGGCCGCCAACGGCTACGCCGCCGGATCCCTGGACGCCCCGCACGGTTCGACCGAGGAGGGCGAGTCGTACCGCGGCGCCCGCTCGCTCGCCGATGTCATGGGCGCCCCCGACCCCGCCATCGAGGTCTTCGAGCACGTCCACGCGCTGGCGCCGTTGCTGGCCGGACTCGGCGAGCGGGAGCGCCGCATCATCGAGATGCGCTTCGGCCAGGAGATGACCCAGGCCGAGATCGGCGCCGCCCTCGGCATCTCGCAGATGCACGTGTCACGGCTGCTCTCCCGGACCCTCGCCGAGCTGCGCACCGGCCTGCTCACGCACGAATAGGGGCGGCCTCCGGCTCCGCGTCGGGCAGCAGGCGCACCAGAGGCGTCTCCACGAGGTGCTCGGCGAGGAACCAGGCCTGCGCCTCACCGGCGCGGATCACCTCCGAGACGATGAGGTCGTCGCTGCCGTCGTCGCCGAGCTCCGCCAGGCGGTGCGCCGCGTCCCGGGCGCTGATGAGGATCGTCTCGTGGGCCTCCAGGAGCCGCGACAGCATGGCGGGCACCTCCTCGACACCGTCCGGCGGGCGCGGCACCGAGGTCATCTCCGCCGCGTGGCGCGGATCGCCCACCGCGACCCCGCCGAGGCTCTGGACGCGTTCGGCGAGCGCGTCGACGATCGCGAGCTGTGCCCCGGCGTGCTGGTCGAGCAGCAGGTGCAGCTGGTGGAAGGTGGCGCCCCGCACCAGCCAGTGGTGCTTCTTGTAGAGCGCGTACAGCATCTGGGTGTCCGCGAGGAGTTGGTTCAGCCGTTGGCAGGCGTACATCCGCGTCTCGAAGGACAGGCCGATCGGCAACTGCCTGACCGTGCCGAACGGCTGGATCACCTCTCCCTTCTGGTGAAGCCACGGCTGGCTGCCGCTCCGGTGCCGGTTCGCGCTGGTCATGTCCGCCTCCTGGGGGCCGTGCTGTGCGTACCCCGGTGACGCTAGGCGCGCCGCGGGAAGCCGCCTTGACCGACAGCGCACGCGAGGGGGCCCGTCAGCGCACTGCGCGCACCGGGCCGGAGGGCCGTTCACTCTCGGGCCAGCACCCGTGCGCCGAGGCGCGGGAACCCCTCGCGCGATCGGCCTAGCGTCGGCGGGCGGCCCACGCCGTGGGCCCGACCGACGAGAAGAGACGGCATGAGGACGAACGGGCGCGGCGCCCCGCCGACGGGACCACCGGTCCGCCTTTCCCCGGGCCCCCGGGCCCGCCCGGCCATGCGGGGCCGCGACCCCGAGGAGCGGCACCGCGCGGCCACCTCCCTGGAACTCCTCTTCGACCTGTGCTTCGTCATCGCGGTCGCGCAGGCGTCCGAGAGCCTGCACGGGGCGCTGATGGCGGGGGAGTACGCGAGCGGTGCCCTGCGCTACGCGCTGATCTTCTTCACCATCTGGTGGGCGTGGATGAACTTCACCTGGTTCGGTTCGGCCTACGACCCGGGCGACGTGCCGTACCGGCTGACCGTGCTGGTGCAGATCACGGGCTCGCTCGTCCTCGCCGCCGGGGTGTCCCGCGCGTTCGATGGGGGCGACCTGCGGGTCATCACCCTCGGCTACGTCGTGTCGCGCACCGCGCTGGCCGCCCTGTGGCTGCGCGCGGCACGCTCCGACCCGGCCCGGCGGCGGACCGCGCTGCGCTTCGCCGTGGGCGTCACGGCGTGCCAGGCCGGGTGGATCGCGCTCCTCGGCGCGCCGGACGCGGTGCGGGTGCCGGGCATCGTCGTCCTGGTCGTCGCCGAGCTGGCCGTGCCGGTGTGGGCGCAGTCCGCGGGGATGACGCCGTGGCATCCGCGGCACATCGCCGAGCGCTACGAGCTGTTCACGCTCATCGTCATCGGGGAGTCCGTCGCCGCCGCCACGGTCGCGGTCCGCGGCGCCTTCGACCGGCACCACGGCATCGGCCCGCTGTACGCCGTCGCGGCCGGTGGTCTGGTGACGGCGTTCGCGATGTGGTGGCTGTACTTCAGCAGGCCCGCGCACACCCTGCTCGCCACGACGCACCGGGCGCACCGGCGCCGGTTCGGCTGGGCGTACGGCCACTACCTGGTCTTCGCCTCGGCCGCCGCCGAGGGGGCGGGCCTGGCCGCGTACGCCGATCACGTCACGCTGGGGCCCGCCGTCCCGGGCGCGGGCGCCGGCGCGGCGGTCACGGTGCCGGCCGCCGTCTTCCTGACGGCGGTGTGGGCCGTCCACCTGCGCCCCCATCAGCGGACGGCGGCCGAGTGGCTCCCGTACCCGCTCACCGCGGCGGCGATTCTGCTGGGCACGTGGTCGCCGGCGCCGGCCCTCGCCACGGGCGCGCTGCTGGCGGTCCTGATCGCCGTGGACGCCACGGCGCGCCGCTGAGCACTCACCGACGTACGCACACGTGTCAGGGCACATACCGAGACGCCGACGCGAGAACCCCCCCGCACGGAAGTACGGGGGGTACGGGGGTAACGGGGGTAACGGGGGTAACGGGGGTACGGGGGGCAGCGGTGTCGCGGTCCGGTCCGCGCAGCCGGTTGGGCGCTGCGACGACGGGGGTGCCCTGCCCCTGGTCGGTCGGTCAGCCCGTGTGCAGCGCGGTGCGCAGCGTGCTGACGGCGAGGCCGATGGCGGCTTCGGCGGCGTGCGTCTCGCGCAGGGCGTCGAGCATGACGAAGTCGTGGATGACGCCCTGGAAGCGGACGGCGGTCACGGCGACACCGGCCCGGCGGAGCTTGTTCGCGTACGCCTCGCCCTCGTCGCGCAGGACGTCGGCCTCGCCGGTGATGACCAGGGCCGGGGGCAGGCCGGTGAGCTGCTCGGTGGTGGCGCGCAGCGGGGAGGCGGTGATCCGGGCGCGCTCGGCCTCGTCGGTCGTGTACTGGTCCCAGAACCACCGCATGCCGTCGCGGCGCAGGAAGTAGCCGGTGGCGAACTGGTGGTAGGAGCCGGTGTCGAAGCTCGCGTCGGTGACGGGGTAGAACAGCACCTGCTGCGTCAGGGGCACGTCGCCGCGTTCCTTGGCCATCAGGGTCAGGGCGGCGCTCATGTTGCCGCCCACCGAGTCACCGGCCACGGCCAGGCGGGAACCGTCGAGGTCCTTGGCGGCGCCTTCCCCGACGATCCAGCGGGCGACGGCGTAGTTCTGCTCGATGGCCACGGGGTAGCGGGCCTCGGGGGAGAGGTCGTACTCCGGGAAGACCACGGCGGCCTCGGCGCCGACGGCCAGTTCGCGCACCAGCCGGTCGTGGGTGTGGGCGTTGCCGAACACCCAGCCCGCGCCGTGGATGTAGAGGATCACCGGCAGCGGGCCCCGGCTGCCCGCGGGCCGCACGACGCGGGCCCGGACGCTGCCCGTGGGGCCGCCCTGGACGGTGACCCACTCCTCGTCGACGTCCGGCTTCTCGATCTCTCCGGACTGGACCTCGTCCACGGCCTTGCGGCCCTCGGCGGGCGGCAGGTCGAACAGGTAGGGCGGGTTCGCGGTCGCCTCGGCGAAAGCGGCGGCGGCCGGTTCCAGAACCGGGGGAATTGCTTCCACGGCGTCGGGCATGTGTTTCTCCTGAACTCGGTGATCGGGGAATCGCCATATCCGGGCCCATGGGCCCATGGGCCTCTGGGCCCCTATGTCTCTGGGCGAGACGTGTATGGAACATTCCTAAATCCCCTGCGGCAGCGGCAGTTGTCCCCGAGCGCACCGGACGTGGTCCCACAGCGCATGGAGAACGGGGCAGTGCACTGTCGGAACGCACGCGGTGCACACGGCGGCCACTTGTGCGGCACGAGCCGCCCTAACGTGAGGGCGAAGCGCAGGAGTTGCGAGCCGGAAAACAATTCGGGCCATGCCGCAGGAGGTCGTCCCCACGTGTCCACGATGCCGGTCGGCGGGCTGGTGCCCAGCACCGCCGCCCAGAACGCCGCGGACCTCGTCGTCCGTAACGCGAAGATCCACACGGGTGATCCGAGCCGTCCGCAGGGCCAGGCGATCGCCATCCGGGACGGCGTCGTCGCGGCCGTCGGCGACGACCGGGACATGGCCGTCCACGTCGGCCCCGCCACGAAGGTGGTCGACGCCCTCGGCCGCCGGGTGGTGCCCGGCCTCAACGACTCCCACCTGCATGTCATCCGCGGCGGCCTCAACTACGTGCTGGAGCTGCGCTGGGACGGCGTCCCCACCCTGCGCCAGGGCCTGGCGATGCTGCGGGAACAGGCGGCCCGCACACCCAAGGGCCAGTGGGTGCGCGTGGTGGGCGGCTGGTCCGCCGAGCAGTTCGCCGAACGCCGCCTGCCGACCGTCGCCGAGCTGAACGCGGCGGCCCCGGACACCCCGGTGTTCGTGCTGCACCTGTACCAGTCGGCGGTGCTCAACAGGGCGGCGCTCAAGGCCGCCGGCTACACCAGGGACACGCCCGACCCCAAGGGCGGCCAGCTCGTCAGGGGCCGTGACGGCGCGCCCACGGGCATGCTGCTGGCCGCCCCCAGCGCGCTCGTCCTGTACTCGACCCTGGCCAAGGCCCCGGTCCTCGACGGCGAGGACAAGAAGACCTCGACGCGGCATTTCCTGCGGGAGCTGAACAGGTTCGGGCTCACCTCGGCGATCGACGCGGCGGGCGGATTCCAGAACTTCCCCGACGACTACGGCACCGTCGCCGAACTCGCGGGAAGCGGACAGCTGTCACTGCGCATCGCCTATCACCTGTTCCCGCAGACCGCCGGCCAAGAAGTCGACGACCTCGCCCGCTGGACAGAGATGACGAGCCCGGACGACGGCGACGAATGGCTGCGCCTCAATGGCGCGGGCGAGAATCTCACCTGGGCCGCCGCCGATTTCGAGAACTTCGCGCAGCCGCGCCCCGAACTCGCCTCCGACTACGAGGTCGAATTCGAGAGAGCCGTACGTCTTCTCATGGAGAACGGCTGGGGTTTCCGGCTGCACGCCACGTATGACGAGACCATCCGCCGGGACCTCAAGGTGTTCGAGAAGCTCGCCGCCGAAGGTCTCTTCCCCGCCGGGAACCGCTGGCTGTTCGACCACGCGGAGACCGTCTCGGCGGACAGCCTCGACCGCGTGGCGGCCCTCGGCGGGGCCATGTCGGTGCAGAACCGGCTCTCCTTCCAGGGCGAGGCGTTCGTACGCCGCTACGGCATCGGCGCCGCCGCGGACGCCCCGCCGGTCCGCGCCATGCTGGAGCGCGGCCTGACCGTCGGCGGCGGCACGGACGCCACCCGCGTCTCCACCTACAACCCGTGGATCGCCCTGCACTGGCTGGTCACCGGCCGCTCCGTGGGCGACCTGGTGCTGCGCCCGCCGCTCGGCCGCGTCGACCGGGAGACCGCGCTCGCGATGTTCACCACGGCCGGAGCCGAACTGACCGGCGAGGCGGACCGCAAGGGCACCCTGCGGCCGGGCCGCCTCGGCGACCTCGCGATCCTGTCCGAGGACTACTTCGCGGTGCCCGAACCCGAGATCGCCCACATCGAATCCCTGCTGACCGTCGTCGGCGGCCGGATCGTCTACGCAGCCGGGGAGTACGAGGGCCTCGACGAGGAACTGCCCCCGGTCAGCCCCGCCTGGAGCCCGGTCGCCCACTTCGGCGGCTACCGGGCCGCGCCCCGCACGGGCCTGTCCGGCGCCCGGCAGGCCGAGTTGCTCGACGAGGCCGTCGCGGAGTCCGAGCAGCACCGCCGGTGGCGGGCGCGCCGGGGCCTCACGCCCGAGGACGCGCGCCCGTTCTCCGACCCGTGCTTCTCGCTCTGACTCCCTGTCCTTCCCGAACTTCCCGGGAGAGGTGCACCGCCCCTCCCGGGTGCGTCCCGCGCGCCGTCCGCCCGGACGGCCGCCCCCGCCCGCGGACACCCGTCCGCGCGCGTCGAACACCGGCGAAAGGTACTCCCATGACCGACTTCTCCCAGGTCACCGCTGCTCCCGGCCCCGACCTGCTGACCCCCGACAACTGCGCCGTGCTGTTCGTCGACCACCAGCCGCAGATGTTCTTCGGCACCGGCAGCGGCGACCGCACCGCGATCATCAACGCCGCCACCGGCCTGGCGAAGGCCGCCAAGGTCTTCGACGTACCGGTCGTGCTGAGCACCGTGGCCGCCGAGTCGTTCTCGGGCCCGATCATGCCGCAGCTCTCGGCGGTCTTCCCCGACCAGAAGGTCATCGACCGCACCTCGATGAACGCCTGGGAGGACGTGCCCTTCGTCGAGGCGGTGAAGGCGACCGGCCGCAGGAAGCTCGTCATCGCCGGCCTGTGGACCGAGGTCTGCGTCGTCCTGCCCGCCCTCTCCGCCATTGCCCAGGGCTACGAGGTGTACGTCGTCACGGACGCGTCCGGCGGCGTCAGCCCGCAGGCGCACGAGCACGCCGTCCAGCGCATGGTGCAGGGCGGCGCGATCCCGGTCACCTGGGTCCAGGTGCTCCTGGAGCTCCAGCGCGACTGGGCGCGCACCGAGACGTACGTACCCGTCACGGAGGTCGTGAAGGAGCACGGCGGCGCCTACGGCCTCGGCCTTGTGTACGCGCAGGCCGTCATCGGCGAGCACGCCGCCGGCTGACCGGGCGCGACAGGCGGCACGCGACGCAATGGTGACGGAACGTCAGGGATAGGCGGGAACACGGATGGACACGGGACTGCTGGTACTCCGGCTGGTGGTGGGGTTTCTCATCGCCGGGCACGGCGTGCAGAAGGTCAGTTTCCGGCTGGGCGGCAGCGGACTTGCGGGCGGGACGGAGGAGTTCCGGCACGACGGCTTCCGCGGCGGCCGGCTGACGGCGCTCGCCGCGGGCGGCAGTCAGATCGGCGCCGGCCTGTTCCTGGCGGCCGGGCTGCTCACCCCCGCCGCCGCCATGGCCGCGATGGGAGTGATGACGGTCGCCGGTTCCGTCAAGTGGCGCAAGGGACTGTGGGTGCAGAACGACGGCTATGAGTACCCGCTGGTCCTCGTGGTGGTCGCCGCGGTCCTGGCGCTCACCGGGCCGGGGCGGTGGTCCGCCGACCACGTCCTCGGCCTGACGCCCTGGCCTCCGTGGATCCCGGTGGCCGCCGTCGTCGTCGGTCCCGTCAGCGGGCTGCTCACCCGTGCGGTGCTGCGCGGCAAGCCCGCCGTCGAGGGGAGGAGCCCCCATGCGCGAGCTGCTCGCTGACGCCGCCCGCACCCTCGTACCGCCCAAGGGCGACCGGCACGGGCCGCTGCCGCCGCTCCTGCTGGCGCTGACGCTGGTGACCGGCGTGGTCGACGCCGTGAGCTACCTCGCCCTCGGGCACGTCTTCGTCGCCAACATGACCGGGAACGTGGTCTTCCTCGGCTTCGCCCTGGCGGGCGCCGAGGGGCTGTCCGCCCTCGCCTCCGTCGTGTCGATGGCCGCGTTCCTCGCGGGCGCGCTGGCCGGAGGCCGGCTCGGCACCCGGTTCGCCGCGCACCGGGGGCGGCTGCTGGCCGTGGCCGCCGGGCTCCAGGCGGTGCTCGTCGCGGCGGCCGTCGTCACGGCCGCGGTCGCGCACGACGGGACCGGCGGCGCCGGCGGGACCGGCGGGATCACGGCTTCGGTCCGGTACCCCCTGATCGTGCTGCTCGGTCTCGCCATGGGCCTCCAGAACGCCGTCGCCCGGCGGCTCGGCGTCCCCGACCTGACCACCACGGTGCTGACCCTGACCCTGACGGGTCTGGCGGCGGACTCCGCCCCGGCGGGCGGGGCGGCTCCCCGGCCCGGCCGCCGGATCCTCTCCGTCGCGGTGATGTTCCTCGGCGCGCTGGCCGGAGCCCTGCTCCTCGCCCACACAGGCCTGGCCACCACCCTCGGACTGGCGCTGCTGCTGCTCGTGGCGGCGGCGACGCCGGCGTGGCGTCTGTCGAGGCGTGACGCGGAGTGGATCACACCGCTGGGCTGAACAGCCGTGTGCCGCCCGGCGGGGCCGGCCGCACCTCACTACTCCTCGAAGGGCGCGGCGAGCAGCAGGTCCTCCACGGTGGGCACCCGGAAGTCCGGGAGGTGACGGCGGCCGACCTCGGCGAAGGGGTGCATGAGGACGGACATCGGCTTGGTGCGGCACAACGCGAGGATGTTGTCGAGGGCCTCCTGCTTGAAACCGGCCCTGGGGAAAGCGGCGAGAATGTCGGCCAGCGCGTCGGACGGGAGCTGCTGGAGGCCGTTCCCGGTGAAATCCAGACCGGAGCCGACGGAGACGATGCCGACCTCCGGCCGTTTCCGGCCGGCGACCGCCACGTTGGTGTGCAGGGCGATGGCGTCCCAGACCACTTCCGCCCGCCCGGCCGGCACGCGCCGTTCCCGCAGGAACGTCCGGGCCGCGTCGGCGCCGTCGACTTCGAAGGGCTTGTCCGGGCTCTGGTAGGCCGGCACCAGCCCCAGGTCGTGCAGGACCGCCGCCACAAAGGCCAGTTCGCGGTCGTAGCGCACGCCGCCCCGGTCGAACAGCAGGGCGCCATACAGGTATGACCGCATGACGTGGTGGAAGAGCGTCTCGGAGGAGACCCTCTTCGCGAACGCCGCGGCGGACCGGGCCAGTTCGCTGTCGGGGATGCGCACCCCGGCGACGGCCGTCGGCAGGACGGAGTCAGGCGTGGGGGAGGAATCGCCCTGGGGTCGCGTTTCCGGGACCGCGGCGGCGGCGGGCGGAGTCGTCAGCGCGGCGGCGAGAGCGGACGCCGCGCCGACGGCGGCGACACCGGCGGCGCCACGCTCCAGCGCCGCGCGCCGGGTGATGTTCTGTGCCTCACTGGGTCTTTCGGACACGAGGGTCCGCCTTTCCGTCGAGGTCGGACGTCAGGGGGTGCGTGGGGCGGTCCCGGTCCGTGAGGGAGGTGAGCCACGCGATGAGGAAACGGTTGACCTCCGCCGGGCGTTCCTGCTGGATCCAGTGGCCGCAGCCGTCCAGGATGTGCGAGGAGACCAGGCCGGGGAGCGTGACGGGGTACGCGTCGATCGCGTCGGCCATCCAGGTGGTGGAGGCGTCGAGGCCACCGCCGATGAACAGGGACGGCTGCTCGATGGGCGCGCCGCTGTGCGGGGCGAGGTCCGCCCAGTCCCGGTCCATGTTGCGGTAGCGGTTGAGTGCCCCGGTCATGCCGGTGCGCTCGAACTCCCCGGCGTACACGTCGAGGTCGTCCTCGCTCAGCCAGGCGGGAAGCGGTCCCGCCGGGAAGCGGTCGCGCAGGCGTCCGGCGCGCCCGCCGCCCCGGCTCACGAAGTGCGGGTCGGGCTCACCCGGGCCCGGCATGGTGTCGCCGGACAGGGCGGTGAAGAACCCGGCGAGCCAGCCCCGGACGTCGGGTTCCATCTCGGCCTCGGCACGGCCCGGCTCCTGGAAGCAGGAGACGTAGAACTCCTGCTCCGGGCCCCCGATCCGGGTGAGGACATCCGTGGGGCGGGGGCCGCCGGGCGGGGCGTAGGGAACGCTCAGCAGCCCGACCGCGCGGAAGACGCCGGGGTGGAGCAGGGCCGACGTGGCCGCGATGTTCGCTCCCCAGTCGTGCCCGATGATCACCGCCTGGTCCTCGCCGAGGGCGCGCACCAGGGCGACGTTGTCCGCCACCAGGTCGAGCATGCGGTACTCGTGCGCCGCGGCGGGCCTGGAGGACCGGCCGTAGCCGCGCACGTCGAAGGCGACCGCCCGGTAGCCCGCCGCCGCGAGGGCGGGCAACTGGTGGCGCCAGGAGTACCAGGACTCGGGGAAGCCGTGCACGAGCAGGACGAGCGGCCCCGTGCCCTGCTCGACCAGGTGCAGCCGTCCGGCGGGTGCCTCGACGGTGCGGTGGCGCGGGACGGTCGGCGGCGTGGGCTGGGGCATGGGTCTCTCCTCCGGTTCCGGGTGGCCTCGGGCGCACACCGATCATGCGCCGCGGCGGCCAACTGGCGTGACCCCCTTTGCCGTTCCGGCAAAGCGGCAGGAGACGGCGGCAGGACATGGCGCCGAAAGATGGCGGCGGGGGACACGGGTGAGGTGCGGTGGGGGGCCCGCGATTTCCTTCGCCCGTCACCGTCCGGGCGACCGCCACGCGGGAAACCGTCGTGATCCAGGTCGCCGACCGCGGCCCCGGCATCCCGGACGACGTTCTGCCGCACGTCTTCGAGCGCTTCTACAAGGCGGATGCCGCGCGGGCCCGCTCCGAGGGCAGCGGCCTCGGGCTCGCCATCGCCAGGGAGAACGTACGACTGCACCACGGCACCCTCACCGCCGCCAATCTCCCCGGCGGCGGCGCGGCGTTCACCGTGACCCTGCCGCTCCGGCCCGCACAGGAGGCCCCCTCGTGAAGCGCCCCCTCGTATGCGTGCCGGTCCTGCTGGCGGCCCTGTTGGCCGCCCTGGCGACGGGCTGCGGCGTAGGAGCCGCCGGGCCGGTCCCGGCCGGCGCCCCGGCCTCAGGACTCCAGGCGGGCACCGTGGCCCGCTACGCCCGCCTCTACTTCGTCGGCCGGTACGGCATCCAGACCGTGCCCCGCGAAGTGGACGCCGCCACGTCCCCGCAACAGGCCCTCGACCTCCTCCGCAAGGGCCCCGACACAGCGGAACGGGCCCGTATCCTGATCACCGAGGTGCCCCGGCTCCACGGCCGCGCCATCGCGCGGGCCGCCGAGGGCGCCGTGGATCCGCATCTCCCGTTGCCCGTGGCGCAGATGTCCGGCGGCGGTCTCGGCCTCGGTCTCGGTCTCGGCCCCGGCCCCGGCCCCGGCCAGATCGTCTGCACGGTGGCCAGCGCCGACGTACCCGGCGACAGGCAGCCCCCCGACGTGGACGTACGCGTCTACGAGGCGGGTTTCTCGACGGCATGGACCGTGCGGTGCGACGCGGGGGGCGACGTCGTCCCCGTACCGAACCGCTGACCTGCGGCCAAGGTCCGGGCGGGCCCGCCACGCGCCGGTCCTGTGGCCGCGAGCGGCATCCCGACTCCCGGGCCACCGCCCGTACAGGGGCGGCTGTCGGTGGCGGTCGGTGATCTGTCGGTGATCTGTAGACGGGCGCAGGGACATTGAGATCCGGCGGTGCGCCGGACGGCGATGACGCCGGCCACCTCAGGCATGTTCAGGAAGGAAGCCCTCATGACCACTGACGTCACGATCATCGGCGCCGGGCTCGGCGGCCTCACGCTCGCCCGGGTCCTGCACCTCCACGGCATACCGGTCACGGTCTACGAGGCGGAGGCGTCCCCCGCCGCGCGCTCACAGGGCGGGATGCTCGACATCCACGACTACAACGGGCAACCGGCGCTGCGGGCCGCGGACTTGACGGACGAGTTCCGCGGACTCGTCCTGGAGGGCCGCCAGGCGATGCGGATCCTCGACCCGGACGGGACGGTCCTCCTCGACAAGGCCGACGACGGTACGGGCGGACGCCCCGAGGTGCAACGCGGCGAGCTGCGGCAGATCCTGCTCGACTCGCTCCCGGCCGGCACCGTCCGGTGGGGGCACAAGGCCGGCGGTGCCCGGGCCCTCGGCGGGGGACGCCACGAAGTGACGTTCGCCGACGGCCGTACCGTCGTCACCGACCTGCTGGTCGGTGCGGACGGCGCCTGGTCCCGGGTCCGGCCGCTGCTCTCCGCCGCCACACCCGAGTACACCGGCAAGTCGCTCGTGGAAACGTACCTGTACGAAGCGGACACCCGGCATCCGGCCGCCGCGAAAGCGGTCGGCGGCGGATCGATGATGGCGCTCACACCGGACCGGGAGATCTTCGCCCACCGGGAAAGGGGCGACACTCTGCACGCCTATGTCGGGCTGGCCGAGCCGCAGGAATGGTTCGCCGCCGTCGACTTCACCGACGGGCCCGCCGCGACCGCGCGGATCGCGGAGGAGTTCGCCGGCTGGGCACCGGAGCTCACCGCCCTGATCACCGACAGCGACGTGGACCCGGTGTTGCGGCCCCTCTTCGCGCTGCCGACCGGGCACCGGTGGGACCGCGTGCCGGGAGTGACCCTGCTCGGCGACGCCGCCCACCTCGCGGCCCCGAACGGCGAAGGGGCCAACCTGGCCATGCTCGACGGCGCCGACCTCGGTACGGCGCTCGCCGCGCACCCCGACGACATCGAGGCCGCGCTCGACGCGTACGAACAGGCCATGTTCCCCCGCAGTGCCAAGGCCGCCCTCTTCGAAAGAGCCGAGGCCCAGGGAATCGACGGCAACTCCGCGAAGGACCCGGTGCACGAGATGATCGCCGCGTTCACCCGAGACGGGAACGAGCGGTCCCGGTGAGCCGGTGAGCCGGTGAGTCGGTGAGTCGGTGAGTCGGTGAGTCGGTGAGCCGGAGTCCGGCGCCGACGCACGTCACCGGCTATGTGGCCGGCCGCGCCGTGGCCGGTTCATCCGTGGGGGCAGGGGGCTGGAAGCAGGCGATGACGGCCTTGCCCTTGTGGCAGGGCCTGACCTCCCAGTCGTCGGCCACCGCGTCGACCAGCATGAGGCCGCGCCCGCCCAGGGCGTCCCCGGAGGCGTCGCGCGGCTGCGGCAGGCCGGGGTCCGGATCGTGCACGGTCACGTGCAGGCATTCGTGGTCCCAGGTGAGGATGAGCTGCGCGTCGGTACGCGTGTGCACATGGGCGTTGGTCACCAGCTCCGACACGGTCAGCAGGACGGCGTCCACCACGTCGGGTGCCGTCTCCGACCAGTGCAGCGACCGCAGGTGCTCCCGGGTCCAGTCACGGGCGGCCTTCACGCCGCTGCTGACCGGCAGCGATCGCGCCCAGCCCACGGCGGTGAGCGAGACTTGCTCCTCCATCACCCCTCCTTCGTTCTGCGTTGCGGTACTTGTCCCAGTGCCCCGCAAAGCGGCGGGCACGCCGAAAGGCGGGGAAGCGGCAGGACGGCCCGGTCGACACTTGCTGGGTCGCGTGCCGCGCCGCCGCCCCCAATGAGGCGTACACAGAGAAGAGTTCGATCCAGTGAACACAGGTGAGAACGCCATCAGGCCGATCGCGGAGATCCTCCGCGACCATGGCGCGCGCCGCGGGGAGAAGATCGCCTTCCAGGACCCCCGGGCGCCCAGGACCTACCGGGACCTGGAGCGACGGAGCGGCCGGCTGGCCGGTCACCTGGCCGGGCTCGGGACCCGTCGCGGCCCTGTACAGCCATGGGGTGCCCGTCGACTGGGAAGCCGTCTTCGCCGGTCACCACCCTCGGCGCGTCCCCCTGCCCACGTACGCGTTCGAGCGTCGCCGGTACTGGCTCGACCCCGCCCCGCCGCGACGACGGCCCGCGCCCGCGCGCGTATCCGGCAAGCGGACCCATCCGTTCCTGACCCACCGCACCGCGACGGCCGACGGCGGGCTGCTGCTGAGCGGCCGCTCTCCGTCCCGACGCGAACGGCCGGCCGTGGAAGAGGACGGTGCGGCGTCCCGTCTCGTCCGGGCCCGACACCCGCACCTGGAGGTCGACCGTTCCGTCCGGGGGCAGCACCAGCGGCGTGGTCAGGGTGAGTTCGTCCACGCCGGGCGTGCCGACCGACGCACCGGCACGCTCGAACCCGTCACCCTCGCGCCGGGCGGCGCGGGCGCCCCGCTGATCTGCTTCCCGTCGCTCAGCGCGCTCTCCGGACCTCACGAGTACGGCGGGCTCGGCGCCGCGCTGCGGGAGCTGCGTCCGGTCACGGCGGTGCGGCACCCCGGCTTCGAGCCCGGTGAGGCGCTGCCCGCCACGCTGGACGCCCTGCTCACCGCCCACGTGACCGCGGTTCGCGCCGCCGCGGGGCAGGCGCGGCCGGTGCTGCTCGGCCGGTCGGCCGGTGGCTGGGTGGCCCAGGCCGTGGCCGAGCGGATGGCGGCCGAGGGCTCCGCCCCGGCCGCCCTCGTACTGGTGGACACCTACCCGCACGACGCCGACGAGGCCGCGCAGTCCTTCTCCGCGCGATGACGTCGGACATGCTGCGACGGGCCGCGCGGTCCTCGTCGGCCGGCCCGCACCGGCTCACCGCCATGGCCGGCTACTGCGGACTCTTCGCCGACCGGCGACCCGCCCGGCTCGCCGCCCCGACCCTGTCACGTGATCCCGGACGAGGGGCGGCGAGGGGCGGGCCGCCCCGTGCGGGTCAACGGAACCGGCGGGCCACCGCCGCGAAGGAGCGCTTGGGCTCCCACTGCCCGGTCTCCGCGTAGCCGCGCCGGTTCCCGGTCGGGAAGGTCTTGGCCAGCGCGAAGCTGGCGATGTCCAGGTCGTGGCGGCGCCGCGGGGAGTGGGGCGAGTCGGGGGCGATGAAGTTGTAGACGAACGCGCCGTGCACGCGTTCGGCGGCGTAGAGGTCCAGGAGTTCGCCGATCTCGTCGGCCTGTTCCCGTTCGTCGCGCACATAGCCGTCCTTGACCACCGGGGGTTCCCGCTCCCAGTCCACGGCGTTGAAGCCCATCCCGCCCTGGTCCCCGGCCCCCGTGAAGGTGCAGCAGCCGAACTCGGTGATGACGACGGGCTTGCCGTGCCGGTGCAGGGCACGCAGCTGCCGGGTGTAGGTAGCCCTGTTCTCGGCGTTGCGGTAGAGATTGACCCCGAGCACGTCGAACGCGCGCCAGTCGACCTCCTCCCATTCCCCGGAGCTGTACGTGACCCGCCCGTGGAAGAGAGGCCGCACCGTTTGCAGCGCCCGGTCCAGGAAGGCGTTCAGCCGCTCCTGGAATCCGGCCGACTCGGGGCGTGCCAGCGCCTGGCCCCGCTCGATGTAGTCCTTGCCCGGCACCAGGCCGGACATGAAGATGGTCAGCTCGGTGCCGAGCGCCACGCCCACGCCGGGGTGCCGGGCGCGCAGCCGCTCGGCGGCGCGCGCCACCGAGCCGAGGAAGGCGAGGGTTCGCTCCGCGTCCTGGTCGAACTGCCGCGGCTCGAACCAGACGAACAGGCCGTGCGCGGCCGCGATCGACGCGGCCTCCGTCAGCCGGTCGAGGTCGTGGCCGAGCAACAGGACCGCGTCACAGTGCAATTGCTCCTTGATGGCCGCGATCTCACGGCGGACGTACTCCGTCCGCCAGACATCCCTGTCCGTGTCGAAGTTGACGCCCTTGTAGGTGAGCGATCCGGCGGAGCGCGGTGACACCTGCGCTTCGGTGGACGTCGCGTGGGCACGCGCGTCACCGGCGGCTCCGAGGGTGGTCAGGGCCGTGGTGGACAGGGCGGCGGCGCCGGCGAGCACGGCCCGGCGTGCGATCGGCGCGGGTGCCGTACCGTCAGTTGCCACACCTTCAGTTGCCACACCGTCAGTTGCCACACCTTCAGCGGCCATACCGTCAGTTGCCGTACCGCCAGTGGCCATGTCGCCAGTGGGCATGTCATCAGTGGTCGTGCCGTCAGTGGTCATGCCCTCAGCGTGTACGCGGCGCGGGCGACGGAGCGTCGGCCGAAGGACTCGTACCCGTAGACCAAAGTCGCCACCGCCACCTTCTAGCGTGTCCGCCGTCGGTACAGCGTGTCCGCCGCGGCCACCGACAGCACCGTGATCCCCGCGCACCAGACGAGCGCCTCCCACGCGCTGCCGCCCACCGGCCGGCCGAGCAGCAGGCCGCGCATCGACTCGATCACCGGCGTCAGCGGCTGGTGTTCGGCGAAGCCGCGCAGCCAGGACGGCATGGTGCCGACCGGCACGAAGCCGCTGGACGGATACGGCAGGAAGGCGATGAAGAAGGTGAACCCCCCGGCGGCCTCCGGCGACTTGGCGATCAGCCCCACCGCCGCCGACAGCCAGGACAGCGCCACGATGTAGCAGACCAGCACCCCGATCGCCGCGAGCCACCCGGCCGCCGACGCCTGTGGCCGGAAGCCGATCGCGGTCGCCACGCCGAAGACGACGGCGGTCGCCGCGAGATTGCGCGCCAGCGAGGCGGCGACGTGCCCGGACAGGATCGCCGCACCGCCGACGTCCATGGCGCGGAAGCGGTCGACGATCCCGCCGCGCATGTCCTGCGCGACGCTCATGGCGGTGTTCCCGGCACCGAAGCCCGCGCAGAGCACCAGTACGCCGGGCACGACGTACTGCACGTACGTCCCGCCCGTGTCGATCGCACCGCCGAAGAAGTAGACGAAGACGAGCATGAGCATCACCGGCATCGCGAGCGCGGTGATCAGCGCGTCGGGCGTACGGGCGCTGAGCCGCAGGGACCGCCCGGTCATGGTGAGGGCGTCAGACATGCGCCGGCTCCTTGTCGGTGAGGGTCATGAAGACGTCGTCGAGGGTGGCGCCGTGGACGGCGAAGCGCTCGACGAGGGTCCGCTCCGGGTCCACCGCGTCGAGGAGTTCGCGGATCTGGTCGGCACGCCCGCTCGTGGCGACGCCGAGGCGCCGCTCGCCGGGTTCGCGCCGGACGACGAGGTCGTCGAGGAGCCGCTCGACCGTCGCGTACGCCTCCGGGCCGGTGAGGGTGAGGTCGAGGCGCTCGGCGGCGACGAGCCGCTTCAGCTCGGCGGCCGTGCCCTCGGCGACGATCAGCCCGCCGTCGATGAGCGCGATCCGGTCGGCGAGCCGGTCCGCCTCCTCCAGGTACTGGGTGGTGAGGAAGACCGTGACACCGGAGTCGGCGAGAGAGGCCACCATCTCCCACACCTCCTGTCGGCTGCGCGGATCCAGCCCGGTGGTGGGCTCGTCGAGGAAGACCACGGCGGGCTCGCCCACGAGCGAGGCGGCGAGGTCCAGGCGCCTGCGCATGCCACCGGAGTACGTGGCCACGCGCCGGCCGGCGGCGTCGGCGAGCCGGAAGCGGTCCAGGAGTTCGTCGGCGCGGGTGCGGGCGGCGCCCCGCGACAGCCCCGCGAGCCGGCCCACCAGCCGCAGGTTCTCGGCGCCGGTCAGCTCCCCGTCGAGGGCGGCGTACTGCCCGGTGAGACTGATCGCCCGGCGCACCGCCGACCGCTCGGCGAGCACGTCATGCCCGGCGACCCGGGCCGTGCCCGCGTCCGCCGCGAGGAGGGTGGCGAGTATCCGGACGGCGGTGGTCTTCCCCGCGCCGTTCGGCCCGAGCAGGGCGAAGACGGTGCCGGGGGCGATGGTGAGGTCGATGCCGCGCAGGACCCCGACCTCCCCGTAGGACTTGGTGAGGCCCGTGGCCTCGATGGCGGGTGGCTGCTGCATGTCCCCGCGCCTCCTTAGCTGTTCTTCTTGCGCTGCCTTCTGCGTATGGCACACGCGTTATCGCGTAGCTGATACGCAGTTCTGCGTATAGCGTACACGTAATTGCGTAGGGCATACACGGAACTGTGTAAGAGGTACACGGTATTGCGTACGAGATAAACTGCCCGCCATGGAAAGCGAACCCCCCGCACCCTTCCCCGCCAGCCTGGAGGCCGTCTGGGGCCTGCGGGGCCGGCCGCACAAGGGCCCCAAGCGCGGCCTCTCCCTCGACGGCATCGTGGCGGCGGCGATCGCGGTCGCCGACGCCGAGGGCGTCGAAGCGGTGTCGATGAGCCGGGTGGCCAAGGAGGTCGGCGCCTCGACCATGGCGCTCTACCGGTACGTGGCCACCAAGGACGAACTGCTCATGCTGATGGTGGACGGCGCCATCGGGCCGCCCGTGCCGCTGTCGCCGGATGCCGTCGGCTGGCGGGCAGGCCTGGAGCACTGGGCGATGGCGATGCGCGCGGTGCTCAGCGCACACCTGTGGGCGGTCCCGCTGGTGGCGGCACACGGGCCCCCGGCGACACCGAACCAGCTGGCGTGGCTGGACCAGTGCCTCCAGGTGCTCTCCGGGACGCGCCTGGACCACGGGGAGAAGATCGCGGTCTCGCTGCTGGTCAGCGGCCAGATCCGCAGTGAACTCACCATTGTGGCGCTGCTCCGGCGGGACCCGGCGGGGACGGAGCGGCGGATGGCGGGGTACGGGGCGTTCCTGCGCCGCGTGACACAGGACGGCCGGCTGCCCGCCCTGCGGGCGGCGGTGACCCACGGTGCCTTCGACGACCTGGACGCGGAGGCAGGGGGCGAGGCGGCCGACTTCGACGACTTCGCCTTCGGGTTGCAGCGCGCGCTGGACGGAGTGGCGGCGTACCTGGGGGAGTGAGACGGGGCCTCGGCGCGGGCCCCGCATGTCTTCGGCCCTGGTCCGGGCGACCGGACGTGTCGAGACGGCCGAACCCCGGTGAGCTCACTCCCTCTGAGTGGCCCACGCCCCAGTGCCGCGCTCAGGTGGCCGAGGGCCGCAGGCGAACCGGCAGGGTCTGGTGGCCGTTGCTGATCAGGGAGGGGAGTGGTGTCAACTCCTCGGCGGGGGCGGCGAGTTCGATGCCGGGGAACCGGTCGAAGAGCATCCGGAGGGCGGTGGCGACTTCGAGGCGGGCGAGCGGGGCCCCGAGACAGAAGTGGACGCCGTGGCCGAAGGCGAGGTGGTCCTTCGGCGCGCGGGTGAGGTCGAAGGCGTCCGCGGTCTCGCCGTGCCAGTCGGGGTGCCGGTTGGCCGCGGCGTAGGAGGCGAGGATCGCTTCGCCCTTGGCGATGATCTGTCCGCCGGGCAGGCTGATGTCGCTGAGGGCGAAGCGCAGGGGCAGGTGTTTGACGGCCGGTTCGTGACGCAGGGTCTCCTCGACGGCGTCGCCCCAGCCGGCGCGGCCCGCCCGGATGTGGGCGAGCTGATCGGGGTGGCTGAGCAGCTGGGTGACGGCTTGGTCGATGACGTTGACGGTCGTCTCGTAACCCGCGCTGATCATGAGCAGCAGCGTGTCGCGGAGCTCGGTGTCGGACAGGCGGCTTCCGTCGCCCTCGTCGTCGCGCGCGGTGATGAGCAGGGAGGTCATGTCCTCGCCCGGCTCGGCGCGCTTGGCGGCGATGAGCTGGTCGAGGGCCTCGTAGAGCCGGCCGGTGTTCGCCGTGGACTGCTCGGCGGTCAGCGTGGTGTCGAAGACGCCGTCGACGAGAGTGCGGAAGGCGTGCCGCCGGTCGGCGGGGACGCCCATGAGGTGGCCGATGACGGAGATCGGCAGCGGATAGGCGAGGTGCTCGCGCAGGTCGACGGATGCCGCCTCGCCCGGTTCCCCTCGCAGGAGGGCATCGAGGGCATCGAGGTCGTTGAGGAGGCCGGCGACGATCGTCTCGACGACCTGTTCCAGGGCGGCGATGCGGCGGGCGCTGAAGGCGGGCGCGACGAGGCGGCGCAGTCGGCGGTGATCGCCTCCGTAGGCGGTGAACATGTTCTCCACCGCGACCCACAGGGCGAGCGGCCAGCTCTGGACGGCCTCGTCGAACCGCGGCCAGTGGGCGCGGGCGTCCTTGGAGACGTTCTCGCTGGTCAGCAACTTCTTGAGGAGTGCGGGGTCGGTGACCGACCAGGCGGTCACGCCGAGGATGTCCACGCGGGCCGCGGGTCCGAGGGCGCGCAGGCGCCGGTGTTCGTCGTGCCGGTCGGTGCCGGTGGGGTCGAGGACGACGGGGGCGGCGGGCGGAAGCGTCACGGCGAAAGGTCCCTTCGGGCGGACAAGTACCGCGAACTCTTCCGTGGCCGAGCCGTTTCGCGCGACGGCGTGATCCGGCCAAAGTGCTGCGGCAGGTGCGGGGAATCCGGCAGGTGAGGAGGGCGAGGGAGATGAGGGCGGGTTCCACCGCCGAAAATGGATTAGACCAATGGCGTAAATGGTCGCGGGTGGGTGCCCGTTCGGCGCCCACCCGAACCGGCCCCGGTCTGCGGAGATGCCGTTCTGCCGCTGCCTGCGGTCAGGGCGGGAGCGGGGGCCGACCCTGGCGGTAGCGAATCGGCCGTGGTATAGACATATGAAACAAGCCACATGTCTCTCGGCCGCATTGAGGCCGACAGGCGGTGTCCGCCGGAAGGTCTGTCCTGGTGCCTGCCCTTGATCACCCTCACGCCGTCGTCAGAGCGCGACGTGCCCTGAGCGCGTCCCGGCTGCTGCGTCCGGGCACGGCGCTGCGGCTGCGACGCGCGGGCATCGCGCGCGTGCTCGTCACCGGTGGCTCGGCCCGCGTGGCCCTGCGCGGCGAGATCACCGGCCGCGAAGCCGACGAGCTCGCCGCGCACCTGCGCGGGCTGGTGCGGAACGGCTGCCGCCACCTCGTCGTGGACCTCACGGAGGTCACGTATCTCGCGCGTGAGAGCGCGGGCGTCTTCTTCGGCACACTGCGGACCCTGAAGGACGTGGAGGGCTCCATGGTGCTCCAAGGAGCCTGCCCCCGGTCCACTGCCACGCTGCGCTGCCTGGGCCTCGGCCGGCTCACCGAGGTGTGCGGGGCGGCACAGTAACGTTCCTCCGCGCGGACACACGTGTCCCGCACGGTCTTCCGTCAGCCACACGTGTCCCGCACGGCGGTGCCGGTGTGTCCGCGGGCGGCTAGGACCGCACCGACCGCCCGCAGCCGCAGCGGTCGCGCCGGCCCGCCGCCAGAACCGCCCCCACAACCAGCGCCACCACGCCCAGACGCCGCACCGCCGTGCGTCTGCGCCCGTGCCAGCCGCCGGACACCGTCGCCCCCTCGGGCAGTGGCCGCAGCACGTTCCCGGCGGTCGGTTCAGCGGACTCCTCGCGCGAGAGATGGGACCGGTCCATCTGGTGCGCCATCAGCCGCTCCACGAGAGCCGGCGCCAGTTTCGCCAGGAACCCGAGCACCCGGCCCGCCGGACCCACATAGGTCTCCCGGCGCGGCCGACGGGCCAGCCGGAGCACCGCCCGCGCCGCTCGCTCGGCCGTGTACACCGGCGCCATCGGCAGCACCCTGCGTCCCGAGTAATTGGCGGAGTTCCGGAAGAACGGCGTGTCCATGGTCGCGGGCAGCACCGTGCACACACGGACGCGCCGCTGCCCCGCCAGCCGCAGTTCCTGGCGCAGGCCGCCGCTCAGCGCGCGAACCGCCGCCTTCGAGATGACGTAGGGGATGTTGTACGGCACGACGGCCGCCCCCACCACGGAGGACACGTTGATCAGCGTGCCGCCGCCCTGTTCGCGCATCACGCCGAGTGCGGCGCGCGCGCCGTTCGCGTACCCCATGACATCGACGTCGACCACCCGCCGGAACACCTCCGGCGGGATCTCGTCGAGCGTCCCGAAGGCGGCGACGGACGCGTTGTTCAGCCATACGTCGATCCGCCCGAACGCCGTGACCGCCCGGCGCGCGAGGTGGTCGACCGCTTCGGCGTCCGTCACGTCCGTGGGTACGACGAGCGCCCGCGCCCCGCGGTGCTCGCGGCACGCGGCGGCGACCTCCTCCAGCTCCGGGGCCCGCCGCGCGGCGAGCACCACCGACCAGCCCCGGGACGCGAACCGCCGCGCGCAGGCCCGCCCGACGCCGCTCGACGCCCCGGTGATCACCACGACCTTGCCCTGTTCCGCCACGCGCCCGGCTCCTTCCGTGCCGTTGCAGCCCCGTGGGCAGTCGATCGTGGTTCCGCCCGCGTCGCATCCGGGAGCGGCAACCGGACCAGTGCGCCGGGCGCCGTACGGGCCCTGCGCGACGCGGCGTCGGCCCGGGGGTGGCAGCCGGGGGAGCGGCGAGCGGTGCTGGCCCCTGCTGACGGCGGCGACCGCCGCCGCCCATGCCGGGGGAGACGGCACCTCGGACGCGTAAGGTGTGATCTTCGGAGTGGGTGGGGGCTGGGCGGGGTTGAGCCGTGTCGGATCGGGTTCGGCTGGGTTGGGTCGGGGCTGTGGACTGTGGGCTGTGGGCTGTGGGCTGGATTGGGCCGGGCCGGACTGGATCGGGCCGAGCTGGATCGGGTCGGGTGCACCTGGGTCGCCCCTGGGCCGTGCCGAACCGGACTGGACCGAAGCAGCCGGGTCCGGGCCGAGCCTGGCCGAGCCGGGCCGGGCCGGATGACAACCGACCGGACGGGACTGGACGGGACGGGACGGGACGAGTCAGGTCGGGCGGATCGGGTGGGATGGATGGGCTGGGTGGGATCGATCCGGATCGGGCCTGATCGGAGTAGGGCGCAGCCGGATCGGATCGGGCCTGCCGGGCCGAACTGGACTGGCCGGATGGGGTTGGTTCCGGGGACCCGACTGGGTCGGATGGGGTTGGGTCCGGGGATCCCACTGGGTCGGATCGGGGCGGGACCGGGACCGACACTGGGCCGAGTCGGATCGCGCCGGATCGCGCCGGGCCGGGTCACACCGGGCCCGGCCCCCCGTGCCCCTCGGTCACCGCAACCCCGGCAGGCGAGGCGGCTCCCGGCCCTGCCCCCGTCCTCCCCGGTCAACACTACTCCGGCAGGTGGCTCCCGGCCCCGTCCCTCCCCGGTCACCACTACTCCGGCAGGTGGCTCCCGGCCCCGTCCCTCCCCGGTCACCACTACTCCGGCAGGTGGCTCCCGGCCCCGTCCCTCCCCGGTCACCACTACTCCGGCAGGTGGCTCCCGGCCCCGTCCCTCC
>NZ_JAFEXF010000112.1 GCF_016905445.1 Streptomyces sp. G44 | reverse complement strand
GGACCGCATCAACCGCGTCACGGTGAGCGCGGCGGCCGGCGCGGGCGCGGAAGGCGTCGTCGTCGCCTCGTCCGGCAACCACGGCGCCTCCGCGGCGGCGTACGCGGCGCGGGCGGGCCTGCGGTGCGTGGTGGTCGGCTCGGCCGGCGCGCCGCCCGCGGTCGGCGCGTTCCTGCGGGCGTACGGCGCCGTGGTGCTCCAGGTGCCGGAGGACGCGCGGTGGCCGCTGCTGCGGCGGATCGTGGAGCGGTTCGGCTACCACCCGGTGAGCAATGTGACGCCCACACACACCGGGCACGCGTTCGGGCCCGAGGGCTACAAGACGCTCGCCTACGAGATCTACACGGAGCTCGGCGTGCCCGCCGCGGTGTTCGTGCCCACCGGCTACGGCGAACTCCTCTTCGGCGTCTGGAAGGGCTTCGCGGAGCTGGTCGCCCTCGGTCTCGCCGACCGGGTGCCCCGCCTCTACGGCTGCGAGCCCGAGGCCGGGGGGCCGCTGGCGGCGGCGGTGCGGGAGGGAGTGCCCGCGACGCGGGTCGCCGTGGGCGGGACGGCGGCGTACGCGATCGACTGCGCGGTCGGGGGGTACCGGGGGGTGGTCGCCCTGCGGGAGAGCGGAGGCCGGGCGCTGCTCGTCTCCGACCCCCAGATGGCGGCGGCGCGGGCGGAGCTGGCGCGGGCGGGGCTGTGGGCGGAGCTTTCGGCGGCGGCCGGGCTCGCGGGCTACCGGCAGCTGGGCGAGGCGGTGGCCGACGGGCCCGTGGTGTGCGTGTCCACGTCGAGCGGTTTCAAGGACCGTGACCTGCTGGACGCGGGCGGCTCGGCGGTGGTGGATCCGGAGGACTGGGCGGAGGTGGAGCGGCGGGTGGGGAGGGGCTGAGGTCCGCCTCCGGCGGTTCCTTCCCCGTACCCCGCCCCTTCCCGCAGTGCGCGGCTCCGCCGCCCGGGGCTCGGTCGGTCGCCCTTCGGGCTCGTCCTCAATCGCCGGACGGGCTCAATGTGTTCCCTGCCCGTCCTCCGGCACGCTCACCAGCCACCGCGTGTCCCGCCGGGGGCGCAGGTACAGCGCCCAGTACAGCGTGGCCGCGAGCACGATGCCGCCGGTCCACACCAGGTACTCCGTCTCCTGGCGGCTCAGCACGTAGGCGAGGACGGCGATGAGCACCACCGGCACGGCGGGCCACAGCGGCATCCGCCAGGCGGCCGCGTGGCCGTGCGAGCCGCGGCGGGCCAGCAGCGCGGCGACCGCCACCAGGAGGTACATGCCGGTCACGGAGACGCCGGTCACGCCGTACAGGGTGTCCAGGTTGACGAAGCACAGGAGCGCGCCGGGCACGCCGACCAGGAGTGTGGCGATCCAGGGGGCGCCGGACGCGCCGAGCTTGGAGAGCGCCTTGTTGACCGGCGTGGGCCACGCCTTGTCGCGCGCCGAGGCGAACAGGACGCGGGAGTTCTGGATGACCATGACGATGCCCGCGTTGATGATCGCGAGGGCCACGCAGAGGCTGACGAACGTCCCGACGGCCGAGTTGGACCAGGCCGCCACCATGGCGCTGATGTCGCCCTCGGTCAGCGCGGTCAGGCTCTCCGCGCCCATGGTGATCGCGATGACCGGCACCAGGATGATGACGGTGGAGATGGCGAGGGTGGCCAGGACGGTGCGGGCGACGTTGCGGCGGGGGTTCTCCAGTTCCTCGGAGAGGTAGACGGCCGTGGAGAAGCCCTGCGTGACGAAGAGGGCGATGGCGAGGCCGGAGACGATCAGCATGGCCGTGACGGCGTCGACGCCGCCGGGGCCGGATCCGGCTACCGACAGGTCCGTCAGGCTGCCCGGGCCGCGCTCGGCGTGGGCGAAGCCGAGGACGGCCACGACGCCCGCCGCGACGACCTCAAGGACCAGGAAGATGCCGGTGATCCAGGCGTTGGCGCGCAGGTCGAGCAGGCCCGCGAGGGTCGCGCAGATCATGACTCCGGCGCCCGCGTAGGACGGGTCGAGGTGCACGACCGGCGCGAGGTAGTCCGCCGTGCCCATGGCGATGACGGGCGGCACGATCATCACGACGAGCAGCGACAGGACGAAGACCAGCCAGCCGGCCAGGCGCCCCGCCATCGTGGAGACCATCGCGTACTCGCCGCCCGCGCTGGGGATGAGGGTGCCCAGCTCGGAGTAGCAGAACGCGACGCCCACGCAGAGCAGCGAACCGATCGCGATGGTGAGCGCGGTGGCGGTGCCGAGCGAGGAGAAGAGGTCGGGGACGACCACGAAGAGCGTGGAGGCGGGCGTCACGCACGACAGCGTGAGCAGGGTGCCGCCGACGACGCCGATGGAACGCTTGAGCTTCTGGGGACTTCCCGGGACGGCCAGGGCCACCGGCGGCGCGGCGGTCGGCGACGGGAGCGGGCGGAGCGTGTCGGTCATGAAGCGCGATTCCGATCGACTCGTACGGCAGGAGATGCGGCGGGAGCCCTATCGCCTCCGAAGGCTTTTGAGCTGGTGTTTCGGTGGCTCCCGGCGGGTCATCGAACCCCGGCGATAACCGGAACGTCAACGGTCATTTACCTACGGAATCCGCAGCGGCCCCGCACCCCAAGTCGCCTCGCTTTCGCAAGACTTTGCCCTCTTGGGTCCCAATGAACATGCCGACACAGAAGATGACCTTCATATTGCAGGCGCATGAACGCGACCGCTTTCGCTGCCCGTATTGCACCCTGTGCACGGGAACCGCAAGAGAGGCGCCAAAAAAGAATCGGGGCCGTCCGAAATCCGGACGGCCCCGCTCTACGCGCTGTCACACGCCGATGACTCAGTGGTTGCGCGGGAAGCCCAGGTCGACCCCGGCCGGCGCGTCCGACGGGTCGGGCCAGCGCGTGGTGACGACCTTGCCGCGCGTGTAGAAGTGCGTGCCGTCGTTGCCGTAGATGTGGTGGTCCCCGAAGAGGGAGTCCTTCCAGCCGCCGAAGGAGTGGTAGCCCACCGGCACGGGGATCGGCACGTTGACGCCGACCATGCCCGCCTCGATCTCCAGCTGGAAGCGGCGGGCCGCGCCGCCGTCGCGGGTGAAGATCGCGGTGCCGTTGCCGAACGGCGAGGCGTTCATGAGGGTCACGCCCTCCTCGTACGTGTCGACCCGCAGCACGCACAGGACCGGGCCGAAGATCTCGTCCTGGTAGGCCTTGGCGGTGGTCGGCACGCGGTCGAGCAGCGAGAGGCCGATCCAGTGGCCATTCTCGTGGCCCTCCACCGTGTACCCGGTGCCGTCAAGGACGACCTCGCAGCCCTCGGCCGCGGCGCCCGTGACGTAGGAGGCGACCTTGTCGCGGTGGGCGGCGGTGATGAGCGGGCCCATCTCGGACGCCGGGTCGCTGCCGGGACCGATCTTGATCTTCTCGGCGCGCTCCTTGATCTTCGCCACCAGCTCGTCGGCGACGGAACCGACCGCGACGACGGCGGAGATGGCCATGCAGCGCTCGCCCGCGGAGCCGTAGGCGGCGGAGACGGCGGCGTCGGCCGCCGCGTCCAGGTCGGCGTCCGGCAGGACCAGCATGTGGTTCTTGGCGCCGCCGAGCGCCTGGACGCGCTTGCCGTGGGCGGAGGCGGTGGCGTGGATGTGGCGGGCGATCGGGGTCGAGCCCACGAACGACACGGCCGCCACGTCCGGGTGTTCGAGCAGGCGGTCCACGGCCACCTTGTCGCCGTGGACGACGTTGAAGACACCATCCGGCAGCCCGGCCTCGCTCAGCAGCTCCGCGATCTTCATCGAAGCGGACGGGTCCTTCTCCGACGGCTTCAGGACGAAGGTGTTGCCGCAGGCGATGGCCAGCGGGAACATCCACATCGGCACCATCGCCGGGAAGTTGAACGGCGTGATGCCCGCGACGACGCCGAGCGGCTGGCGGATGGAGGAGACGTCCACGCGCGAGGCGACCTCCGTGGACAGCTCACCCTTCAGCTGCACGGTGATGCCGCAGGCCAGATCGACGATCTCCAGGCCGCGCGCGACCTCGCCGAGCGCGTCGGAGTGCACCTTGCCGTGCTCGGCGACGATCAGCTCGGCGATCGCGTCGCGGTTGGCGTCGAGCAGCGCGCGGAACCTGAAGAGGATCGCGGTGCGCTTGGCGAGCGACGAGGTGCCCCAGGTCGCGAAGGCCTCGCGGGCCGCGGCGACGGCGGCGTCCACCTCGTCGGCGTCCGCGAAGGCGACCTGCGTGGTGACGGCGCCGGTCGCCGGGTCGGTGACCGGGCCGTACGTTCCGGACGCGCCCTCGACGGTCTTGCCACCGATCCAGTGGTTGACGGTCTTCGTCATGACAAGCATCCCTACTCTCACAGGTGGCGGCGTCGGGCAGCGACGTGCCGGTCGTACTCTTCCCTGGCCTCGACCGCGGACACCCGGGTCGCCGTCTCGGCCACGGGCACATCCCACCACGCCTGTGCCGGGGGCGGGCCCGACACTGTGTCTGCCGTTTCCGTCTCCACATAGACACATGTGGGACGGTCTGCGCCCCGCGCCTCGCGCAGGGCCTCCCGCAGGTCACGCACGGTCTTGGCGCGCAGCACCCGCATCCCGAGCGAGGCGGCGTTGGCGGCGAGGTCGACGGGCAGCGGGGCGAGGCTGTACGACCCGTCGGGCGCCCGGAAGCGGTAGTCCGTGCCGAACCGCTCGCCGCCCACGGACTGCGAGAGACCGCCGATGGAGGCGTAGCCGTGGTTCTGGAGGATGACGACCTTGACGGGCACGTTCTCCTGGACGGCGGTGACGATCTCGGTCGGATTCATCAGATACGTGCCGTCGCCGACGAGCGCCCACACCGGACGCCCCGGCGCGGCGAGCGCGACACCGATCGACGCCGGGATCTCGTATCCCATGCAGGAGTAGCCGTACTCGACGTGGTACTGCCGCGCCGACCGCGTCCGCCACAGTTTGTGCAGGTCACCGGGGAGCGACCCGGCGGCGTTGAGGAGGATGTCGTCCTCCGTCACCACCTCGTCGAGCGCGCCGAGGACCTGGGCCTGCGTGGGACGCGCGTCCTGTTCACCGGCGAGGTACGCGGCGTCGACGCGCCGCTCCCAGCGCGCCTTGTCGCCCTGGTACTCCAGACAGTAGGCGGGCTCGACGCGGTGGCCGCGCAGCTCCCGCGTCAGCGCCTCCAGGCCGGCGCGCGCGTCGGCGACGAGGGTGGCGCCCGCCATCTTGTGGCCGTCGAAGGGGGTGACGTTGAGATTGAGGAAGCGCACCCCGGGCCGTTCGAAGAGTGTGCCGGAGGCCGTGGTGAAGTCGCTGTAGCGGGTGCCGACGCCGATCACCAGGTCGGCGGCGCGGGCCAGTTCGTTCGCGGTCGCCGTGCCGGTGTGGCCGATGCCGCCGACGTCCGCCGGGTGGTCGAAGCGCAGGGAGCCCTTGCCCGCCTGGGTGGAGGCGACGGGGATGCCGGTGGCGTCGGCGAACTCCTTGAGGGCGTCCTCGGCGGCGCTGTGGTGGACGCCGCCGCCCGCGATGACCAGCGGCCGCCGCGCCGCCCGGACCATGCTCACGGCGGCGGTCAGTTCGAGCGGGTCGGGAGCGGTCCTCCGGACGGCCCACACCCGCTCGGCGAAGAACTCCTCGGGCCAGTCATGGGCTTCCGCCTGCACGTCCTGCGGCAGGGCGAGCGTGACGGCGCCGGTGTCGGCGGGGTCGGTGAGGACGCGCATCGCGGCGAGGGCGGCGGGGATCAGCGCCTCGGGGCGGGTCACGCGGTCGAAGTACTTCGAGACGGGCCGCAGGCAGTCGTTGACGGACATGTCGCCCGCGTACGGCACTTCGAGCTGCTGGAGCACCGGGTCGGCGGGCCGGGCGGCGAAGACGTCGCCGGGCAGGAGCAGCACCGGCAGCCGGTTGACGGTGGCGAGCGCGGCGCCGGTGACGAGGTTGGTGGCGCCGGGCCCGATGGACGTGGTGACGGCGTGGGTGGCCAGGCGTCCGCACTGGCGGGCGTACCCGACGGCGGCGTGCACCATGGCCTGTTCGTTGCGGCCCTGGTGGAACGGCATGTCATCGGCGTACTCGACGAGGGCCTGCCCGATGCCCGCCACATTGCCGTGGCCGAAGATGCCCCAGGTCGCGCCGATCAGCCGCTGCCGCACGCCGTCCCGCTCGGTGTACTGGCGGGACAGGAAGCGTACGAGCGCCTGCGCGGTGGTGAGCCGGATGCCGGTTCGCGGCGGCCGCGTCATCGGTAGCCCTCCGTGTGGTCGGGGTGGAAGCGGATCCGCCATTCCCTCTCCTCGCCGGGTCCCGCCATCACGTTGAGGTAGTACATGGCGTGGCCGGGCTGGGCGACGGAGGGCCCGTGCCAGCCGTCGGGCACGAGGACGGCGTCACCGGTGCGGACCTCGGCCAGGACGTCCGTCCCGCCCTCGCGGGAGGGGAAGACCCGCTGATAGCCGAAGCCTTCCCGTCCGTCCCGCGCCTCGATCTCGAAGTAGTAGATCTCCTCCAGCTCGGCCTCGACGCCCGGACGGTGCTCGTCGTGCTTGTGCGGCGGATACGAGGACCAGTTGCCGCCGGGCGTGACCACCTCGACGGCGATGAGGCGGTCGCAGTCGAAGGCGTCCGCCGAGGCGAAGCCCCGGACCTCGCGGGCGCAGGTGCCGCTGCCGCGGCTTTCGACGGGAACCTCCGGCGCGGAGCCGTAGCGGGCGGGGAGTCGACGCTCGCACTTCGCTCCTGCCAGGGCGAAGCGGCCTCCCGCGCCGGAGGCGATCTGGATGTGGGCATCGCGGGGCACGTAAGCGAAATCGGTGACTCCGCTGAACACGCTCTCCCTGCCCAGGAGTTCGATGATCCCGCCTTCCGCGTGCACCGTACAGCCGCCGGTCAGCGGGAGCACGATCCATTCGCTCTCCCCGGTGGCGAAGGAGTGGATGCCGCCGGGCCCGATCTCGACGACGCGCAGCGCGGAGTACGTCCAGCCCGCCCGTTCCGGATCGATGCCGACGGCGTACGGGCCATCGGCCGCACTGCCTTTCGGTACGTACGTCATGTGAGCCTCCTTGAGCCCCTGTTGCTCCGCTAGAGCAGCCCCACGGCGGTGTCGACCGCCCCCGTCACGTCCCCGTCGGGCGGATACAGCAGCGCCCTGCCGGCGACGAGCCCCCGCACCGTGGGCAGGCGCAGGGCGCCGCGCCACTTCTCGTACGCGGCGTCCTGATCGTCGCCGATGTCGCCGCCGAGCAGCACCGCCGGCAGGGTCGACGTCTCCATGACGCGGGCCATGTCGTCGGGGTTCTCGGTGACGGGCACCTTCAGCCAGGTGTACGCGGAGCTGCCGCCGAGCCCCGAGGCGATGGCGATGGACGTGGTGACGGCCCCGGCGCTCAGGTCGTTGCGGGGCGGCCCGGTGCCGTCCGGTCCCCTGCGGCGGGTCAGGAAGGGCTCGACGAAGACCGGCATCCGGCGCTCGGCCATGGCGTCGACGGCGCGCGCGGCGGAGTGCAGGGTCGTCAGCGATCCGGGGTCGTCGTAGTCGACGCGGAGCAACAGCTTGCCCGCGTCGAAGCCGAGCCGTGTGAGGTCCTCGGGGCGGTATCCGGTGAACCGGTCGTCCATCTCGAAGGAGGCCCCGGCGAGGCCGCCGCGGTTCATCGAGCCCATGACGACCTTGCCGTCGAGGGCGCCGAGGAGCAGCAGGTCGTCGAGGATGTCGGCGGTGGCGAGCACGCCGTCGACCCCGGGGCGCGAGAGCGCGAGGCAGAGCCGTTCGAGGAGGTCGCCGCGGCGGGCCATGGCGAACGGTTCGCCGCCGACGCCGAGTGAGCCGCGGGCGGGGTGATCGGCGGCGACGAGCAACAGCCGCCCGCGGTCCCCGAGAAGCGGCCGCCGCACCCGCCGGGCGGCGGCCTCGGCGATGGCTTCGGGGCGGTGGGCGCGGGTACGGGTGAGGGCGGCGACATCGACGCCTCGCCTCCGCCCCGGACCCCGTGGGCGGCGCCCATGACCGGCGTTCACAGCACGACCCCCGCTTCGACGGCGGAAGCGACCTCGCCGGGAAACGGCATGGCGGAACTGCACTCCAGGCGGGACGCCACGATCGCCCCCGCCGCGTTCGCGTACCGCATCATCCGCTCCAACTCCCAGCCCGCGAGCAGCCCGTGGCACAGCGCCCCGCCGAACGCGTCACCCGCGCCGAGCCCGTTGCGGACCGTCACCGGCAGCGGCGGGACCTCGGCCGACCGCCCGGCGCGGTTCATCGCGAGGACACCCTCGGGCCCCCGCTTGACCACGGCCAGTTCGACCCCCGCATCGAGCAACGCCTGAGCCGCCGCGCGGGGTTCCCGCTCCCCCGTGGCGATCTCCACCTCGTCGAGGTTGCCGACGGCGACCGTGGCGTGGGCGAGGGCGGCGGCGTAATGGGGCCGGGCCTCGGCGGGGTCGCCCCAGAACATGGGCCGCCAGTCCAGATCGAACACCGTGGTGCCCCCCGCCGGCCGCGCGGCCAGCGCCGCCAGCGTCGCGGACCGGCTCGGCTCCGCGCACAGCCCGGACCCCGTCATCCAGAAGATCCGCGCCGCCGCGATCGCCCCGAGGTCGAGTTCGCTCGCGTACATCTCCAGATCGGGGGCCTTGGGCTGCCGGTAGAAGTACAGCGGGAAGTCGTCCGGCGGGAAGATCTCGCAGAACGTCACCGGTGTCGGCAGCCCCGCCACCGCGCTCACCCACCGGTCGTCGACCCCGAACTCCCGCAGCGCCCGGTGCAGATAGGCCCCGAAGGGGTCCTCGCCGGTGCGCGTGACGAGGGCGACGCGGCGGCCGAGGCGGGCCGCGGCGACCGCGACGTTGGCGGCCGAGCCGCCGAGGAACTTCCCGAACGTGGTGACCTCGGCGAGGGGCACCCCGCTCTGCAACGGATAGAGGTCGACCCCGATCCGGCCCATGGTGATCACGTCGTACGGCTCTGTCGGGTCCGTCGGGTCCGTCACCCTGCACTCCCTCTCGGTGGCGCCTGACCCAGGTCTAATCCCGCTCCCGGAGCCCTGTCAACATTTTGTCCTGACATTCGGACC
This sequence comes from Streptomyces sp. G44, assembly GCF_016905445.1. Classification (GTDB taxonomy): domain Bacteria; phylum Actinomycetota; class Actinomycetes; order Streptomycetales; family Streptomycetaceae; genus Streptomyces. The sequence continues at coordinate 14,797 of NZ_JAFEXF010000112.1, read as the reverse complement.
ACTCCTTGACACTCTTCCGAGGCGGCCTGGAGGCTTGCCGGCATGACGACGCTGTCTCGCATCCGGATCGGTTCGGCGCCCGACTCCTGGGGCGTGTGGTTCCCCGAAGACCCCCGGCAGGTCCCCTGGCGCCGCTTCCTCGACGAGGTCGCCGCCTCCGGCTACGAGTGGATCGAGCTCGGCCCCTACGGCTATCTGCCCACCGACCCCGCCGAACTGGCCGACGAGACGGCCCGCCGCGGCCTCAGGGTCTCCGCGGGCACGGTCTTCACGGGCCTGCACCACGGCCCCGCCGTCTGGGAGAAGACCTGGGCGCACGTCGCCGACATCGCCGCCCTCTCCCGGGCCATGGGCGCCCACCACCTCGTCGTCATCCCCTCCTTCTGGCGCGACGACAAAACCGGCGTCGTCCTGGAGGACCGCGCCCTGACCCCGGCGCAATGGCGTGACCTGACCACCCAGACCGAGCGCCTGGCCCACGAGGTCCGCGAGCGGTACGGCCTCCAGATCGTCGTCCACCCGCACGCGGACACGCACATCGACACCGAGGAGAACGTCACCCGCTTCCTGGACTCCACCGACTCCGGCCTCGTCTCGCTCTGCCTGGACACCGGGCACTACGCCTACTGCGGCGGCGACAGCGTCGAACTCATCGAGACGTACGGCGAACGCATCGGCTATCTGCACCTCAAACAGGTCGACCCGGAGATCCTCGCCGCCGTGCGCGCCGAGGAGGTGCCGTTCGGGCCCGCCGTGGCCCGCGGCGTGATGTGCGAGCCGCCCGCCGGGGTGCCGGACCTCGGGCCCGTCCTCGCCGCGGCGCAGCGTCTGGACGTGGACCTCTTCGCGATCGTCGAGCAGGACATGTACCCGTGTCCGCCGGACAAGCCGCTGCCGATCGCCCGCCGCACCCGCGCCTTCCTGCGGGCGTGCGGGGCCTGAGCGAGCCGCACGGCGCCCGCGCCGGGTCACCGCCGCGTTCGCTCATGCGTCGCTTCCGTCATAAACACGCTTTTCTTGTCACACATGTCTCATGTACGCGGGTCTTGCGTCACAGGCAGTCGACAGCCGCTTCCCGGTGGTCACTCTGTGTCGTTCACGGGGCACAGGCTGAGTGATCGCCGCGCTCGCGCCCAGTCCCCCCGTCGGCCCTCCGGCCGCCCTGGGCGCGCGCAGGGAGGTGCCACCCATGACCGACCGCAGGCTCTGGTCGTACAAAGAGATCGCCGCGCACATCCGGGTGCAGCCCGACACCGTGCGCTCCTACCGCAAGCACGGGCTGCTGCCCGACCCCGACCACGTGGAAGGCGGCAAGCCCTACTGGTACGCCGACACCGTCCGCGCCTGGGTGGCGTCCCGTCCGGGCAACCGGGGACGCAGAGACTGACGCCGCGGCGTGGATCACGGCCCCGGTCTCGTTGAGAAATACCCCCCAGGGGTATAGAGTGAGGTGTGTCAGGGGGTCCCGGGGACTCCGGTGCCCCCTGCCGCACGTTACGTCGCACCCGCACATCGCATGCGTATACGTACACGCACGTACACGTACGCGCATGCGTACACACGCTCCCGAGGAGAACGACATGAGCGCCCAGACCGAGCTCCCGCAGGCCGCGTCCGAGACGACCGGCTCCTGCTGCTCCCCCAGCGGTTCCTGCCACTCCGGCGGCGCGGCCGAGGCGCCGAAGGGTGCCGTCACCACGGTGTACGAGGTGAAGGGCATGACCTGCGGCCACTGCGAGGGCGCCGTCTCCGGCGAGATCTCCGAGATCCCGGGCGTCGGCTCCGTCGAGGCCGTGGCCGCCACCGGCCTGGTGACCGTGGTCTCCGCGGCCCCGCTGGACGAGGCCGCGGTGCGCGCCGCGGTCGACGAGGCGGGCTACGAACTCGTCGGCGTCAAGGCCTGACCCACGGGCGGGACGGCGGGCCCGCCGCCGCCCCGCCCGGCCGGAAGTAGTACCAAGGAGTCATGACCGAAGTCTCCGAAGTCGAACTCGCCGTCGGCGGGATGACCTGCGCCTCCTGCTCGTCCCGCATCGAGAAGAAGCTGAACCGTCTGGAGGGCGTGACCGCCTCGGTCAACCTCGCCACGGAGAAGGCCAAGGTCTCGTACGCCGACGGCGTCGACGTCGCCCAGCTGATCGCCCTGGTCGAGAAGCTGGGCTACACGGCCGAGGAGATCGTCCCGCCCCCGCCGGAACCCGGGCCGGCTCCCGGGGCCAGGGCCGCGGCGGCCGACGGCGCGCCCGTCCCGACGACCACCGCCGACATCACCGAGCCCGACACCCTTCGGCAGCGCCTGACCGTCTCCGCGGTCCTCTCCCTGCCCGTCGTGCTCCTCGCGATGGTTCCCGCCCTCCAGTTCGACAACTGGCAGTGGCTCTCGCTGACCCTCGCCGCGCCCGTGGTCGTCTGGGGCGGGCTGCCCTTCCACCGGGCCGCGTTCACCAACCTCCGGCACGGCGCGGCGACCATGGACACGCTCGTCTCGGTCGGCACCCTCGCCGCCTTCGGCTGGTCGCTGTGGGCGCTCTTCGCCGGCGACGCCGGGATGCCCGGGATGCGGCACGGCTTCGACTTCACGGCCTCCCCGGGGGACGGCGCCTCGACCGTCTACCTCGAAGTCGCCTCCGGCGTCGTCACGTTCATCCTGCTCGGCCGCTGGCTGGAGGCGCGCGCCAAGCGGCGGGCCGGCTCCGCCCTGCGCGCCCTGCTCGACCTGGGCGCCAAGGATGTCACCGTACTGCGCCACGACGGCACGGAGGAGCGGATTCCGGTCGCCCGGCTGGCCGTCGGCGACCGTTTCGTCGTACGGCCGGGAGAGACCGTCGCGACCGACGGCGCCGTCGTCGAGGGCGTGTCGGCGGTCGACGCCTCGATGCTGACCGGTGAGTCCGTGCCGGTCGACGTCGGCGTCGGCGACGCCGTCACCGGGGCGACCGTGAACGTCTCGGGGCGCCTGGTCGTGCGGGCCACGCGCGTCGGCTCCGACACCCGACTGGCGCGCATGGCGCGGCTCGTGGAGGACGCGCAGACCGGCAAGGCCCGGGTGCAGCGCCTCGCCGACCGCGTCGCAGGGGTGTTCGTGCCGGTGGTCCTGCTCATCGCCGTCGGCACGCTCGGCGGCTGGCTGGCCGCCACGGACGATGTGACGGCCGCGTTCACGGCCGCCGTCGCCGTGCTGATCATCGCCTGCCCCTGCGCGCTGGGGCTGGCCACGCCGACCGCCCTCATGGTCGGCACCGGGCGCGGCGCCCAGCTCGGCATCCTCATCAAGGGCCCCGAGGTCCTTGAGTCCACGCGCCGCGTCGACACCGTCGTCCTGGACAAGACGGGGACGGTGACCACGGGGCGCATGGAGATGGAGGACGCGTACACCGCCGGGAGCGCCGAAGGAACGGACGAGAAGCAGCTGCTGCGCCTCGCGGGCGCCCTGGAGCACGCCTCCGAGCACCCCGTCGCGCGGGCCGTGGCGGCGGGCGCCGCCGAGCGGCTCGGCACCGCCGTCGGCCGGTTGCCGACACCCCAGGGGTTCGAGAGCGTCCCCGGGCTCGGGGTCCGCGGCACGGTCGACGGGCACGAGGTGCTGGCGGGGCGCGAGCGGCTCCTCGCAAAGGCGGGGGTCACGGACCTGGACACGTTGACTCCGCTGCGGGAGAAGGCGGAGGCCGCCGGGCGCACGGCCGTACTGGTGGCCTGGGACGGCGTCGCGCGCGGCGTGCTCACGGTCGCCGACGCCGTGAAGGAGACGAGCCCTCAGGCGGTGCGCGAGCTGCGGGCGCTCGGCCTGACGCCGGTGCTGCTCACCGGTGACAACCGGGCCGTCGCCGACGCCGTGGCGCGGGCGGTGGGGATCGCCCCCGAGGCCGTGTACGCGGAGGTCCTGCCGCAGGACAAGGTGGACGTCGTGGCGAGGCTGCGGGCCGAGGGCCGGGTCGTGGCGATGGTCGGGGACGGGGTGAACGACGCGGCGGCCCTCGCCACCGCCGACCTCGGCCTGGCGATGGGCACCGGCACCGACGCGGCGATCGAGGCGAGCGACCTGACGCTGGTGCGCGGGGACTTGCGGGTCGCGGCCGATGCCATCAGGCTCTCCCGCAAGACCCTCGCGACCATCAAGGGCAACCTCTTCTGGGCCTTCGGCTACAACGTGGCCGCGCTGCCGCTCGCCGCGGCCGGGCTCCTGAACCCGATGATCGCGGGCGCCGCGATGGCGTTCTCCTCGGTCTTCGTGGTCACGAACAGCCTGCGCCTGCGGGCGTTCTCATAAGCCCTTCACAGGACCGTTTCAGCACCCTCACGCGGGTGCGCAGATCCCCATATCAGGGCTCTTGCGCATGTTCGGGACATATGCAAGAGACGCAGATCACAGTGATCCGAACGTAACCATCTTGGGGGGTCGCGAGTCTAATGGGACGATGCCTGAAGATGTCTTGGGGGACGTCTTCCGACATCAGAGGACATCTTGGGGGATGTCCTTGGCATGCGTTGGCCGGGGCACGTGCGTCGGGGAGCTTTGAGCGGCCCTCCCGTCCGTACGCGTCCCGGCAGACCGCAGGGCAACCACAGACGCCCGGCCGGATCCCGTGGGGGGAATCCGCACCGGGAAAAAGGGAAGCGCCCCGTCCGTCGACCCGTGGGGGGATCGACGGCGGGGCGCTTTCCGCTTCGCAGGGGCTCAGCGGCCCTCGACCGGGACGAAGTCCCGCAGCACCTCGCCGGTGTAGATCTGGCGCGGGCGGCCGATGCGCGAACCCGGCTCCTTGATCATCTCGTGCCACTGCGCGATCCACCCCGGCAGGCGGCCCAGCGCGAACAGCACGGTGAACATCTCGGTCGGGAAGCCCATGGCCCGGTAGATCAGACCGGTGTAGAAGTCCACGTTCGGGTAGAGCTTGCGCTCGACGAAGTAGTCGTCGGCCAGCGCGTGCTCCTCCAGCTTCAGCGCGATGTCGAGCAGCTCGTCGGACTTGCCGAGCGCCGAGAGGACGTCGTGCGCCGCCGCCTTGATGATCTTCGCCCGGGGGTCGAAGTTCTTGTAGACGCGGTGCCCGAAGCCCATGAGCTTCACGCCGTCTTCCTTGTTCTTCACCTTGCGGATGAAGGTGTCGACGTCGCCGCCGGAGGCCTGGATGCCTTCCAGCATCTCCAGGACCGACTGGTTGGCGCCGCCGTGCAGCGGGCCCCACAGGGCCGAGATGCCGGCCGAGATCGAGGCGAACATGTTCGCCTGCGAGGAGCCGACCAGGCGCACGGTGGAGGTCGAACAGTTCTGCTCGTGGTCCGCGTGCAGGATCAGCAGCTTGTCGAGGGCGGCGACGACGACCGGGTCCAGCTCGTACTCGGCGGCGGGCACCGAGAAGGTCATGCGCAGGAAGTTCTCGACATAGCCGAGGTCGTTGCGCGGGTAGACGACCGGGTGGCCCTGCGACTTCTTGTAGGCGTAGGCGGCGATCGTCGGAAGCTTGGCGAGAAGGCGGATCGTCGAGAGGTGACGCTGCTTCTCGTCGAACGGGTTGTGGCTGTCCTGGTAGAACGTCGACAGCGCGCTGACCACGGACGACAGCATGGCCATCGGGTGGGCGTCGCGCGGGAAGCCGTCGTAGAACCGCTTGACGTCCTCGTGCAGCAGGGTGTGCTGCGTGATCTCGTTCTTGAACGAGGCCAGCTCGTCGACCTTCGGCAGTTCGCCGTTGATCAGCAGGTACGCCACCTCGGTGAAGGTGGAGCGCTCGGCCAGCTGCTCGATCGGGTAGCCGCGGTACCGGAGGATGCCCTGCTCACCGTCGAGATAGGTGATGGCGGATTTATACGCGGCGGTGTTGCCATAGCCGCTGTCCAGGGTCACCAGACCGGTCTGGGCGCGGAGCTTCCCGATGTCGAAGCCCTTGTCACCGACGGTCGAGTCGATCACCGGGTAGGTGTGCTCGTCGTCGCCGTACCGCAGTACTACAGCGTTGTTACCGTTCTCGCTCACGTCATCCCTCACCGACGTTGTGCCTCTTCTTCGAGGTGCCCTGACTGTCTCTACCATCCCCCATTTGGCCCTGGAGAGTGCACTCGGGGTCGACCATTGGGCCTATTGGCGGCACTCAGTGCCGCCAACCTGCTCATCCTGCCCCCTTCGCCCCGGTTCCGGAAGTGCTGTGTGACGTTTCCGACTCGTTTGATCGATCAAAATGTCACGGGGTCTCCCCGCGGTGCCCCGAGAGCCGGAAATCCAGTGCCGTACAGCGCCTGCCCGCGGAGACCGTGCGTACGGCCTGACCCAGAGCTTTGCGCGAACCGACGAGGACCACCAGCTTCTTGGCGCGTGTCACCGCCGTGTAGAGCAAGTTGCGTTGCAGCATCATCCAGGCGCCCGTGGTGACCGGGATCACCACGGCCGGGTACTCGCTGCCCTGGGAGCGGTGGATCGTCACGGCGTACGCGTGGGCCAGCTCGTCGAGTTCGTCGAAGTCGTAGGGGACTTCCTCGTCCTCGTCGGTCAGGACGGTGAGCCGCTGCTCGTCGGGGTCGAGGGCGGTGACGACGCCCACCGTGCCGTTGAAGACGCCGTTCTGCCCCTTCTCGTAGTTGTTGCGGATCTGGGTGACCTTGTCGCCGACGCGGAAGACCCGGCCGCCGAACCGCTTCTCCGCCAGGCCGGGCCGGGCCGGGGTGATGGCCTGCTGGAGGAGGCCGTTGAGGTTTCCGGCGCCCGCGGGGCCGCGGTGCATGGGCGCGAGGACCTGGATGTCGCGGCGCGGGTCGAGGCCGAACTTGCGGGGGATGCGGTGGGCCGCGACATCGACCGTGAGGCGGCCCGCCTCCTCGGTCTCCTCCTCGACGAAGAGGAAGAAGTCCTTCATGCCCTGGGTGAGGGGCGGCAGGCCGGAGTTGATGCGGTGGGCGTTGGAGACCACGCCCGACTCCTGGGCCTGCCGGAAGATGCGGGTGAGGCGGACGGCGGGGACGGGACTGCCCTCGCCGAGCAGGTCCCGCAGGACCTCGCCCGCGCCGACGCTGGGCAGCTGGTCCACATCGCCCACGAACAGCAGGTGGGCGCCGGGCGGCACGGCCTTCACCAGCTTGTTCGCGAGGAGCAGGTCGAGCATCGAGGCCTCGTCGACCACGACCAGATCGGCGTCGAGGGGCCGCTCCTTGTCGTACGCCGCGTCGCCTCCGGGCTTCAGTTCGAGCAGGCGGTGGACCGTCGAGGCCTCGGCGCCGGTGAGCTCGGCCAGGCGCTTGGCGGCGCGGCCGGTGGGGGCGGCGAGGACGACCTTGGCCTTCTTGGCGCGGGCCAGTTCGACGATGGAGCGGACCGTGAAGGACTTGCCGCAGCCGGGGCCGCCGGTCAGCACGGCGACCTTCCGGGTCAGCGCGAGCCGCACCGCCGCTTCCTGCTCGGGCGCGAGCTCGGCCCCCGTGCGGTCCGCGAGCCAGCTGAGCGCCTTGTCCCAGGCGACGTCCCGGAAGGCGGGCATGCGGTCCTCGGGGGTCCTCAGGAGGCGCGATATCTGCCCGGCCAGGGACAGTTCGGCCCGGTGGAAGGGGACCAGGTAGACGGCGGTGATGGCGTCGCCGCCGTCCGGGGCCGGGACGGATTCGCGGACGACGCCCTCCTCCTCCCCGGCCAGCTCGGCGAGGCAGTCGATGACGAGGCCGGTGTCGACCTGGAGCAGCTTCACCGCGTCGACGATGAGACGCTCCTCCGGGAGGTAGCAGTTGCCCTGGTCGGTGGATTGCGAAAGGGCGTACTGGAGACCGGCCTTGACGCGCTCCGGGCTGTCGTGGGGGATGCCGACCGCCTGGGCGATGCGGTCGGCGGTGAGGAAGCCGATGCCCCAGACGTCGGCGGCGAGGCGGTACGGCTCGTTCTTCACCACGGAGATCGACGCGTCGCCGTACTTCTTGTAGATGCGCACGGCGATGGAGGTGGAGACGCCGACTCCCTGGAGGAAGACCATGACCTCCTTGATGGCCTTCTGCTCCTCCCAGGCGGCGGCGATCATCTTGGTCCGCTTGGGGCCGAGGCCGGGCACCTCGACGAGCCGCTTCGGCTCGGTCTCGATGACGTCGAGGGTGTCGACGCCGAAGTGGGTGGTGATCCGGTCGGCCATCACGGGGCCGATGCCCTTGATGAGGCCGGAGCCGAGATAGCGGCGGATGCCCTGGATGGTGGCGGGCAGCACCGTCGTGTAGTTCTCCACGGTGAACTGCTTGCCGTACTGCGGGTGGGAGCCCCAGCGGCCCTGCATCCGCAGGGACTCGCCGACCTGGGCGCCGAGCAGCGAACCGACGACGGTGAGCAGGTCGCCGGCGCCGCGGCCGGTGTCGACGCGCGCGACCGTGTACCCGGTCTCCTCATTGGCGTACGTGATGCGCTCGAGGACTCCCTCGACGACCGCCATCGCTACAGGTGGACTCGACATGATCCGACGCTACCGCCCGCCACCGACAGCGCGGACAGCCTGTGGACAACTCGCGCGGCGGACGCACGAGGGGGCCCGGTCCTGCGACCGGGCCCCCTCGATCCCTCCCCCATGTGCCAGAAGCCCCCCGGGATCCCCCCGGATCTCCCCCTCGGAAAGTCCTGACATCAAGTACGACACGCGTCGTGCCCGAAGGGTTGCACGGCGTTGCCGAGGAATTTCGCGGGGATGTCCAGTGGGCGGTCGGGGTGCCGACGCGCGGGGGCGGACGTACCGTTTGACCCAGGAGTGTTGATGTCCGGTCGGACACCCCCTGTCGAGCTTCGAGAGCCTGGAGAGATGATGTTCGGTGTCGTCACGAAGATGAGCAGGCCGGTGGCCAAAGCGATCTCCAAGAGGACCGGTCTGCCGGTGCAGACCGTCACCCGCGGCATCGAGATGCTCGCCCCCGTGGTGATCGCGGTGGTCTCCAAGAAGGCGGCGCGCCGGAAGGGCGGCAAGGGGTAGTCCCGCCGGGGCCCCTCACGCGTACGCGCTGAAGCGCTCCGCCGTCTCCCGCAGCACCTCTCCCCCGTCCCGCGCCCACAGCGCCTCGTTGAAGATCTCGACCTCGATCGGGCCGCCGTACCCGGCGGCCTCCACGAGTGACCGGAACGCCCTGAAGTCGACGCTGCCGTCGCCCAGTTGCCCCCGGCCGAGCAGCACGCCCGCGGGCAACGGTGTGATCCAGTCCGCGAGTTGGAAGGCGTGCAGTCGGCCCCCGCGGCCCGCCCGCGCGATCTGCGCGGGCGCCCGGTCGTCCCACCAGACGTGGTACGTGTCCACGACCACGCCCACCTGGTGCGCGGGGAAGCGCTCCGCGAGGTCGAGCGCCTGTCCCAGTGTGGAGACCACGCAGCGGTCGGCGGCGAACATGGGGTGCAGCGGCTCGACGGCCAGGCGTACGCCCCGCTGCTCGGCGAGGGGCCCGAGCACCGCGAGGGCGTCCGCGACGCGCTCCCGCGCCCCGGCCAGGTCGCGGCTGCCGGGCGGCAGTCCGCCCGAGACGAGGACCAGCGTGTCGGTGCCGAGGACCGCCGCCTCGTCGATGGCCGCCCGGTTGTCGTCCAGGGCACGCGCGCGTGCCGCCCGGCCGGGGTCCGTGAGGAAGCCGCCCCGGCACAGGCTGGTGACGGTGAGGCCCGCGTCGCGCATGAGGCGGGCGGTGCGCTCGACCCCGTACTCCTGGACCGGCGCGCGCCACAGGCCGACGGCCGTGATGCCCTCCCTGGCGCAGCCGTCGGCGAGTTCGGGGAGGGAGAGCTGCCTGACGGTCTCCTGGTTGACGCTGAGACGCGACAGCGGCACCGACGGTGACGGCGGCGATGAAGACGGCGGTGACGAGGAGGGCGATGACGGCCGGGCGGGGATCATTGCGGTACTCCGTGGACGGTCAGCAGCGAGCGCATCCGGGACGCCGCCAGGGCGGGGTCGGGGAAGAGGCCGAGGGTGTCGGCCAGTTCGTAGGCGCGGGCGAGGTGCGGGAGCGAGCGGGCCGACTGGAGGCCGCCCACCATCGTGAAGTGTGTCTGGTGTCCGGCCAGCCAGGCGAGGAACACCACGCCGGTCTTGTAGTAGCGCGTGGGGCTCCGGAACAGGTGGCGGGAGAGGCCCACGGTGGGGTCGAGGAGGGCACGGAAGCCCCGCACGTCGCCGGTGTCCAGGACGCGCACGGCCTCGGCGGCGAGCGGGCCGAGCGGATCGAAGACGCCGAGCAGCGCGTGGCTGAAGCCGTGGTCGTCGCCCGCGATCAGCTCGGGGTAGTGGAAGTCGTCGCCGGTGTAGCAGCGCACGCCTCGCGGGAGGCGGCGGCGCAGGGCGACTTCGCGGTCCGCGTCCATGAGCGAGACCTTGATGCCGTCGACCTTGCCGGGGTGGGCGGCGACGACCTCCAGGAAGGTGTCGGTCGCCGCGTCCAGGTCGGCCGCGCCCCAGTAGCCCTCCAGGGCGGGGTCGAACATCGGGCCGAGCCAGTGCAGGATCACCGGCTCGCTCGCCTGGCGCAGGAGGCGGCCGTACGTCTCGGCGTAGTCGTCCGGCGAGGTGGCCGCGGCGGCGAGGGCGCGCGACGCCATCAGGATCGCCCTGGCGCCTGCCGCCTCGACGAGGGCGAGCTGCTCCTCGTACGCCTGGACGACCTGCGGCAGTGCCGCGGACGGTGGCAGCTGGTCGGTGCCGACGCCGCAGGCGACGCGGCCGCCGACCGCCTTCGCCTCGGCGGCCGAGCGGCGGATGAGTTCGGCGGCGCCCGGCCAGTCCAGGCCCATGCCGCGCTGGGCGGTGTCCATGGCCTCGGCGACGCCCAGGCCGTGCGACCACAGGTGGCGGCGGAAGGCGAGCGTGGCGTCCCAGTCGACGGCGGCGGGGCCGTCCGGGGAGGCGTCGGCGAAGGGGTCGGCGACGACGTGGGCGGCGGCGAAGACGGTGCGGGAGGCGGGCGGGGGGCCGCCGGCGGCGATGTGGAGGGGTTCGCCGCGCGGGGTGTACGCGCGCGTGGCGCCTGCCTCGGCCGGCAGCAGCACGTGGAGGGGCCCGGTCACAGCTCGATCTCCGGTACGTCGAGGCGGCGGCCCTCGGCGGATGACTTGAGGCCCAGTTCGGCGAGTTGCACGCCGCGCGCGCCCACGAGGAGGTCCCAGCGGTAGGGCGCGTCGGCGTAGACGTGCCGGAGGAAGAGCTCCCACTGCGCCTTGAAGCCGTTGTCGAACCCGGTGCCGGACTCGGTGTTGTCCGGGACCTCCTGCCACTGGTCGCGGAAGGAGTGGGCGGCGGGCAGGTCGGGGTTCCAGACCGGCCGCGGTGTCGTGGCGCGGTGCTGGACGCGGCAGCCGCGCAGGCCCGCCACGGCCGAGCCCTCGGTGCCGTCGACCTGGAACTCCACCAGCTCGTCGCGGTGGACGCGCACCGCCCAGGAGGAGTTGATCTGCGCGATCACGCCGCCGTCCAGCTCGAAGACTCCGTAGGCGGCGTCGTCGGCGGTGGCGTCGTAGGGCTTGCCGCGCTCGTCCCGGCGCCGCGGGATGTGCGTGGCGGTCAGGGCCTGGACGGTGCGCACACGGCCGAACAGTTCGTGCAGGACGTACTCCCAGTGCGGGAACATGTCGACGACGATGCCGCCGCCGTCCTCGGCGCGGTAGTTCCAGGAGGGACGCTGGGCGGGCTGCCAGTCGCCCTCGAACACCCAGTAGCCGAACTCGCCGCGCACGGACAGGACGCGGCCGAAGAAGCCGCCGTCGATGAGCCGCTTCAGTTTGCGCAGGCCCGGCAGGAAGAGCTTGTCCTGGACGACGCCGTGCCTGACGCCGGCGTCCCCGGCGAGGCGGGCGAGGCCGAGGGCGGCCTCCAGGCCGGTGGCGGTCGGCTTCTCGGTGTAGATGTGCTTACCCGCGGCGATGGCCTTCTTGAGGGCGTCCTCGCGGGCGGAGGTGACCTGCGCGTCGAAGTAGATGTCGACCGCCGGATCGGCGAGGACCGCGTCGAGATCGGTCGAGTGGTGTTCCAGGCCGTGCTGTTCGCAGAGTGCGCGCAGCGCGTGTTCCCTGCGGCCCACCAGGACCGGCTCGGGCCACAGCACCGTGCCGTCGCCGAGGTCGAGGCCGCCCTGTTCGCGCAGGGCCAGGATCGAGCGGACGAGGTGCTGGCGGTGGCCCATGCGTCCGGTGACGCCGTTCATGGCGATGCGCACCGTCTTGCGTGTCACGGAAGTCCCTCCGTAAGCGGTCGGCGGGTGCCCCGTCGGCGAGTGCCCCGCGAGATGGGGCAGCAAGCGCTTTCTATTCTGGGAGAGGCTAGCCTGCCGCACAAGGTCCGGACGAGGTCCGGGCAGGGGCGCCGGGTCGGCGCAGCGACCGGAGGACGACGAGATGACCGTGACCCTGGCGGACGTGGCGGCGCGCGCGCAGGTCTCCCCCGCCACCGTCTCCCGCGTGCTGAACGGCAACTACCCCGTGGCCGCCGCCACCCGGGAGAGGGTCCTGCGGGCCGTGGACGACCTCGACTACGTCCTGAACGGCCCCGCGAGCGCGCTCGCCGCGGCCACCTCCGACCTGGTCGGCATCCTCGTCAACGACATCGCCGACCCCTTCTTCGGGATCATCGCGGGCGCCGTGCAGTCCGAGATCGGCGGGCCCGGCGGCCGTGCGGGGGGCGAGCGGCTGGCCGTGGTCTGCAACACCGGCGGCTCCCCTGAGCGCGAGCTGACCTACCTCACGCTCCTCCAGCGGCAGCGTGCCGCCGCGGTGATCCTCACCGGCGGCGCCGTCGAGGACGCCGAGCACGCCGCCGCGATCGCCGGGAAGCTGCGGCGCCTCACGGAGGCGGGCACCCGGGTGGTGCTGTGCGGGCGGCCGCCCTCCCCGGAGACCGGCGCGGTGGCGCTCGCCTTCGACAACCGCGGCGGCGGCAAGCGGCTGACCGCGCATCTGCTGGGCCTCGGCCACCGGCACGTCGGCTACATCGCGGGTCCCCGCGAACGGACCACGACCCGGCACCGCCTGGAGGGCCACCGCGCGGCGCTGGCCGCGCACGGCGTCGACGACGACCCGGCGCTCGTCGTGCACGGCCCCTACGACCGGCGCTCGGGGTACGACGCCACGAGCGAACTCCTGCGCCGTGCCCCGGACTTGACGGCCGTCGTCGCCGCCAACGACACGGTGGCGCTCGGCGCGTGCGCCGCGCTGCGGGACCAGGGGCTGCGCATCCCCGCCGACGTCTCGGTGGCGGGCTTCGACGACCTGCCGTTCAGCGTCGACGCCGTCCCCGCGCTCACGACGGTACGGCTGCCGCTGCACGAGGCGGGCGCGCGGGCGGGACGCATCGCCATGGGCAAGGAGGAGGCGCCGCCGGGGGGTGTGGCGACGGTGCACGGGGAGTTGATGGTGCGGGGGTCGACGGCGGGGGCGCGGTAGGGGGGCGGGGGGGGGCTGGGGCGGCGGCTGGGGGCGGCTGGGGGCGGCTCAGCGTCTTCGCTCCGGTCTCGCCGCTCACAGCAACCCCCCGATCACTTTCACCCCCTCCTCGATCCGCGTCGGGCTGCCGGCCGCGTAGCCGAGGACCAGGCCCGGTGGGTGCGGGAGCTGGGTGTGCCACGACAGGGGGTGGGTCTTGACGCCGTGGGCCAGGGCGGCGGTGGCGAGGTCGGTGTCGGAGCCCGCGTACGTCCGTGCGTCCAGGGTGATCATCAGGTGCAGCCCGGCCGCCGCGCCGTGCACCACCGCTCCCGGCAGGTACGTGCGGATCGCGCCGATCATCGCGTCCCTGCGCCTGCGGTGGTGCCGGCGGATGAGCCGCAGGTGGCGCTCCAGGTCGCCGGAGTCCATGAGGTGGGCGAGGACGAGCTGCGGCAGGGCCGCGTTGCCGAGGTCGATCAGGCGCTTGGCGTCCACCAGCGCCGCCCGGTACGCGGGCGGCGCGAGCAGCCAGCCCAGGCGCAGGGCGGGCGCGAGGAGCTTGGAGACGCTGCCCGCGTAGCAGACGTGTTCGGGGAGCTGGGCGCGCAGGGCGGGGACGGCGGGGCGGTCGTAGCGGTGCTCGGCGTCGTAGTCGTCCTCGATGACGAGGCCGCCGTCGCGGGCCCAGTCCATCAGTTCGCGCCGCCGCTCGCCGCCGAGCACCACGCCGGTGGGGAACTGGTGGGCGGGCGTGAGCAGGACGGCGGGGGCGCCGGTGGCGCGCAGCGCGTCGACGCGGACGCCGTGGGCGTCGACCGGGACGGGCGGGGTGCCGAGCGGGCGCAGATGCTGCCGCACGCCGAGTGATCCCGGCTCCTCGACCGCGACGTCCGTGATCCCCTCGGCACGCAGTACGTCGACGAGCAGCCGCAGTGCCTGGGCCGTGCCGTTGACGATCATCACGTCGTCCGGGTCGGCGACGATCCCGCGGTTGAGGGAGAGCCAGCGCGTGACGGCGGCGCGCAGGGCCGGGGCGCCGCGCGGATCCCCGTACCCGAAGTCGGGGGGTGTCAGCCCGGCGAGCACGGCGCGCTCGGCGCGCAGCCAGGCCGCGCGCGGGAAGGCGGCGAGGTCCGGCAGCCCCGGGGTCAGGTCGACGCGGGCGGGGACGGCACGCATGGCGTCGAAGACGCCGAGGCCGGGCGGGGCGGTGAAGAGGTCGCCGGGCGGGGCGGCGACGCCGCGGGGGCAGAAGAGTGCCCGGCCGGAACCACGCCCGGGGAGCCGTCCCCCTACAAGGGCGCCAGGCCCGACGCGGTCAGTTCCCCCCCGCGGTTCGGTTTCACGTGGAACAAGCCCGTGCTCCAGGGCACCGGCACCGACGTACTGAAGAAGGGCCTAGGCCACTACGCCTCCACCGCCCAGCTCGGACAGAAGGGCAACTTCTCCGTGGCC
>NZ_JAFEXF010000111.1 GCF_016905445.1 Streptomyces sp. G44 | reverse complement strand
GCCCGCGGCCCCGCCCGCGCCCCCGGCGGGCCAGCCGGGCTACGGCTACCCGCAGGCGCCCCAGGGCTACGGCTACCCCACGCAGCCCGCCCAGCCGCAGTACCAGCAGCCCGCGTACCAGCAGCCCACGTACCAGCAGGGCTACGCGCAGCCGCCCACCATGCCGATGCAGCCGCAGCCCGGCGGCCCCGGCTCCGGTGGCGGCAAGAAGTTCGGCGGCCAGATGGCGATCATCGTCGCGGCGGTCGTCGCGATCGCGCTGATCGTCGGCGGCGGCGTCTGGTACGCGTCCTCGAAGGGCGACGACTCCAAGAACACCGCGCAGGGCGACGGCAAGGGCGGCGGCGACAAGAAGGGCAAGGGCGGCACGGGCGGCGACACCCCGTCCGGCCAGGGCCCGGCCAAGGAGAAGGCCCCGGCCGACCCCTCGGCCAAGGTGGTCATGCAGCTGCCGCAGCCGGAGGTCCCCAAGGACCAGATCTGGCAGGCCCACGGTTCGCTGCTGACCGACGACACCTACGTCAAGTCGGGCATCAACGAGGTCAACGGCTACGACCCGGACACCGGCAAGGAGAAGTGGTCGGTCCCGCTCTCCGGCCAGGTCTGCGCGATGTCGCGGGAGACGACCGAGGACGGCGTCGCCGCGGTCGTCACCGAGGAGGCCAAGCGGAACAAGAAGGGCGACTACGAGAGCTGCACCAACGTCTCCGCGATCGACCTGAAGTCCGGCAAGAAGCTCTGGACGGAGACCGTCGAGACCAACGGCATGAAGGCGACCTTCAAGGAGGTCACCATCTCCGGCACCACGATCGCCGCCGGCGCGGGCACCAGCAGCGGCGGCGCCGCCTGGGACGTGAGCGGCAAGTCCCTGTGGACGCCGAAGGTCGGCAAGTGCGAGGACGTCGGCTACGCCGGCGGCGACCAGCTGGTCGCGGTCCGCAAGTGCGGCTCGTACGGTGACGAGAAGCTGAAGATCCAGCTCCTCGACCCGAAGACCGGCGACGACAAGTGGACGTATCCGCTGGCCGAGGGCATCGACAACGCCAAGATCATCTCGACGAACCCGGTCGTCTTCGGCCAGGACACCACCGAGATCACCGCCAGCGGTGTCACCGACGTCTTCTCCATCGGCGGCAACGGCAAGCTGCGCGCCAAGATCTCGCTGGAGGACGGCAAGTACAGCCACGAATGCGGCGTCAACGTGGTCAACGACTGCACGTCGATCGCGGTCGGCAACGACCGGCTGTACGTCCCGACGCGCCAGCACGACGGCAGCGGCGAGAGCTACAACCGGACCAACGAGATCGTGTCGTTCTCGCTGGCCACCGGCAAGCCGACCAGCGACCGCGCCGTCGCGGGCGACAACGGCGAGATCTTCCCGATCCGCATGGACGGCGGCAACGTCATCGCGTACAAGGCGCACGGCTACCAGAAGGGCGCCCAGGTCGTCTCGCTCGACGGCAAGACGATGAAGGAGACCAAGCTCCTGGAGACCCCCTCCTCGGAGGCGGTCACCAGCGCGATCAGCGGCATGGTCCCGCAGTCGAACGAGCTGGTCTACTCCGGCGGGCGCCTGTTCCTCGGCAAGAAGCTGCTGAGCAAGCCCTACTCGAAGGACGACAAGGAGTACGTCGCGCTCGGTTTCGCCGCGAAGTAGTCCCGCGTCCCCGCACGGCGGCCGTCCCCTTGGAGCACGAGGGGGCGGCCGTCGTCGTCGGCGCGCCGTCCAGTACTCCCGATCACCCGGCGATGACAGGGCTTTCGGCATTCCGGGCCGCTTCTGGTGGGTAGGGGGCGCGCAACGTCGAACAAGCGTGTAGCTTCCGTCAGATGAAGGGCCGGGGGGCCTGCGGGAACTGGGGGGTTTCTATGGGTGTGCGGCTCATGGTGGTCGACGATCACCGCCTGCTCGCCGAGGCGCTCGCCTCGGCGCTGAAGCTGCGCGGGCACCGGGTGCTCGCGGCGGCGGCGCCCGCGGCGGGGGCGGCGGAGCTGGTGATCAGCAGGGCGCCGGAGGTCTGCCTCCTGGGCACGGCCACGCCCGCCGAGCCGGGCATGTTCGACCCGGTGGTGAAGATCAAGCGGGAGCGCCCGCAGGTGGCGGTCGTGGTGCTCGGCCCGGTGCCCAGTCCGCGCGGGATCGCCGCGGCCTTCGCCGCCGGCGCCTCCGGATACGTACGCCATGACGAGCGCATCGAAGGAGTGGAGCGCGCCATCATGAAGGCGCGCGCCGGGGAGGCCGCCGTCGCGCCGCAGCTGCTGCAAGGCGCCTTCGGCGAGCTGCTGAACCCGGCGGCGCAGCCCGACGACGAGGGGCAGCGCCTGTTGCAGATGCTCACGCCCCGCGAGGTCGAGGTGCTGGTGCGGGTGGCGGACGGCGAGGACACCCGGCTGATCGCGGCCGGGATGGGGATAGCCCCGAGCACGGCGCGTACGCATGTGCAGCGGGTGCTGATGAAGCTGGGCGTCGGTTCGCGGCTGGAGGCCGCGGCGCTCGCCGCGCGCACCGGTCTGCTGGACCGCGCCGAGCGGCCCGACGCGGCGTACGAGGAGCGGTCCGGCGGGGCGGACACGCGGACGGGGCCCGAGCCGCCGCGGTGAACCGGGCCCCGTGGCGCGGGGGTCAGCCGTCCTCGGGCGGCGGGCCGGTCGGTGCCACCGAGGGGCGCAGCCACAGCCAGCCGAGGAAGAACAGTCCGAGGGCGAGCATGCCGAGGCCCGTCCACAGGTTGATGTTGATGTCCTCGGCCTTCCTCAGGTCGGCGTCGGACGCGGTGATCCCGGCGGCCGTCACGATGATCCCGTAGACGACGAACAGGCCGCCGATGATCCGTCGGATGTCGAAGAGGCGGGCGGCCGTCGCCGACTCGGCCTCCAGGTCGGAGACGTGCTGGTGCAGGTCCTCGGGCAGGTCGGACATGGTTTCGTGTCCTCCGATCGGGGCTAGAACGAGTACGGCAGGTAGCAGGCGGCGGCGAGCACGACGGCGCCCCAGCCGAGCAGCGCGGGCTTGCGGTACCAGGCGTCGTCACCCGCCGCGGCGTCCTCGTCGCCCGCGTCCTCCAGGCCCGGCGAGGCCGTTCCGTAGACGAGCCCGGCGAGTTCGGCCTCCGGCTTGGGCGCGGTGAAGAGCGTGACGACCACCATCACGACGGCGCCGGCGACGAAGCCGGTGATCGCCGAGACGAAGTTGGCGCCCTGGTCGGTCGGGATGTCGATGACGCCCTGCTGGTAGATCCAGAAGTAGTTGAGCATCGCGGCCGTCGTGCCCGCGACCAGGCCCCACACACCGGACTTCACCGAGGCCCGCTTCCAGAACATGCCGATGACGAAGACCACGAACATCGGGACGTTGAAGAAGGAGAAGAGGGTCTGGAGGTACCCCATGATGTTCGAGAACGACGACGCGATGAACGCGGTGCCGATCGAGGCGAGCACGCCGATCGCCGTGATGAGCCGGCCGAAGTTCAGGTAGTAGCCGTCCTCGCGGCCCTTGACCACGTACTTGGCCCAGATGTCGTACGTGAACACGGTGTTGAAGGAGGAGACGTTCGCCGCCATGCCCGCCATGAACGCGGCGAGCAGACCGGTCACCGCGATGCCGAGGACGCCGTTGGGCAGCAACTCCTGCATCAGGTAGGGGATCGCGTCGTTGTACGTGAGATCGGAGCCCGCCGTGCCGATCTTCGGCACCAGGACGGCGGCGACCAGGCCCGGGATCATCACCAGGAAGACGATGAAGATCTTCGGGAAGGCGGCGATCAGCGGGGTGCGCCGGGCCGCGCTGAGGTTCTTCGCGGACAGGGCCCGCTGCACCTCGGCGAAGTTCGTCGTCCAGTAGCCGAAGGAGAGCACGAAGCCGAGGCCGAGGATGATCGTCAGCCAGTTGGCGCCGAGCGGGTTGGCGTCCCCGATGCCCGTGCCGCCCCAGGCGGTGAGGAAGTCGCCGCCGTGCTGCTTCTCGATGGAGCCGGACAGGCCGTCCCAGCCACCGGCCTTCTTCAGGCCGATGACGCAGATCGGGATGAGCGCGGCGAGGATCACGAAGAACTGGAGCACTTCGTTGTAGATCGCCGAGGAGAGGCCGCCGATGGTGATGTACGCCAGGACGAACAGCCCCGCGACGACGATCGCCACCCACTGCGGCCAGCCGAGCAGCGCCTCGACGACGATCGACAGGGCGTAGAGGTTCACGCCCGCGATGAGTATCGCCGCGAAGGCGAAGAGCGCCGAGCTGAGCAGGTGCGCGGACCTGTCGAAGCGCTGGAGCAGGAACTCCGGGACGGAGCGGACCTTGCTGCGGTAGTAGAACGGCATCATCACCAGGCCCAGGAAGACCATGGCCGGGATGGCGCCGATCCAGTACCAGTGGACGACCGCGACGCCGTACTGGGCGCCGGTGGCCGCCATGCCGAGGATCTCGGTGGCGCCGAGGTTCGCGGCGACGAAGGCGAGACCGGTGACCCAGGCGGGCAGGGAGCGGCCCGAGAGGAAGAAGTCGAGGCTGGTCCGCACCGAGCGCCGGGCGGCGAAGCCGATGCCGAGCACGACGGCGAAGTAGATCGCGAGGATCGCGTAGTCGAGGCCGTTGGTGGGCAGCCGAAGCCCCTCGGCCAGGGTTTGGGTGGGGGACTGCATGGATGAACTCGCTTCGTTGCGCGAACGGATCAGACGGGAACCTACGCCTCTCGCTTGAATATCTGAACAGTTCTGTTGATGTTCTTTGTTTGATTGTGATCGAGCGTTGACGCTTCTGTCGTGGTGTGGTTTGTTTGTGTTCGGTTCTGTTGGATGGGTGGTGAGGAGCCCCGGACGTGAAGAAGACCTCGACCCGTCTCGCCGACGGCCGTGAGCTCATCTACTACGACCTGCGCGACGACGCGGTCCGCGAGGCCGTCGACCCGCGCCCGCTCGACCCCGTCTCCACGGCGTCGGAGATCCGCCGGGACCCCCTCCTCGGCGACCGGGTCGCCATCGCCTCGCACCGCCAGGGCCGCACCTACCACCCGCCGGCCGACGAGTGCCCCCTGTGCCCCTCCGCCGACGGCCGCCGCAGCGAGATCCCCGACTCCTCGTACGACGTCGTCGTCTTCGAGAACCGCTTCCCCTCGCTCGCGGGCGACGCGGGCCGCTGCGAGGTGGTCTGCTTCACCCCCGACCACGCCGCGTCCTTCGCGGACCTCGCCCCCGAGCAGGCCGCCCTCGTCCTGGAGGCCTGGACCGACCGCACCGCCGAGCTGTCCCACCTGCCCGCCGTGGAGCAGGTGTTCTGCTTCGAGAACCGCGGCGCCGAGATCGGCGTGACCCTCGGCCACCCGCACGGGCAGATCTACGCCTATCCGTTCGTCACGCCCCGCACCGAGCTGATGCTGCGCTCACTCGCCGCGTTCAAGCGGAGCTCGGGCGGCCGCAACCTCTTCGACGACATCGTCGCCGAGGAGCGCGCGGGCCGGCGGGTCGTCCTGGAGGGCGAGCACTGGCTGGCCTTCGTGCCCCACGCCGCCCACTGGCCCTACGAGGTGCACCTCTACCCCAGGCGCCGGGTGCCCGACCTGCTCGGGCTCGACGAGGGGGCGCGCGCGGAGTTCCCGCGGGTCTATCTGGAACTCCTGCGGCGCTTCGACCGCATCTTCGGTGCGGGTCAGCCGCCCACTCCCTACATCGCCGCCTGGCACCAGGCGCCCTTCGGTGGCCTGGACGGACATGACGGCATCAACCGTGACGATTTCGCCCTCCACCTCGAACTTTTCACGATCCGCCGCACTTCGGGCAAGCTGAAGTTCCTCGCGGGTTCCGAATCCGGCATGAGCGTGTTCATCAACGACGTGCCGCCGGAAGCCGCGGCCGAGCGACTGCGAGAGGTAGCGAGTTCATGAGCGGTAAGTACCTGGTCACCGGTGGGGCGGGCTATGTCGGAAGCGTGGTGGCCCAGCATCTGATCGAGGCCGGCCACGAGGTGAGCGTCCTCGACAACCTCTCGACCGGCTTCCGCGAGGGTGTCCCCGCCGGCGCCGCCTTCATCGAGGGCGACATCCGCGACGCCGCCAAATGGCTGGACTCCTCCTTCGACGCCGTCCTGCACTTCGCCGCCTTCTCGCAGGTCGGCGAGTCCGTCGCCAAGCCCGAGAAGTACTGGGACAACAACGTCGGCGGCACCATGGCGCTGCTCGCCGCCATGCGCGACGCGGACGTGCGCAGGCTCGTCTTCTCCTCCACCGCCGCCACCTACGGCGAGCCCGTGAACACCCCCATCACGGAGACCGACCCCACCGCCCCCACCTCCCCCTACGGTGCCTCGAAGCTCGCTGTCGACCACATGATCACCGGCGAGGCCGCCGCCCACGGCCTGGCCGCCGTCTCCCTGCGCTACTTCAACGTCGCGGGCGCCTACGGCGAGTTCGGCGAGCGGCACGACCCCGAGTCGCACCTCATCCCGCTCGTCCTCCAGGTCGCCCAGGGCACCCGCGAGGCGATCAGCGTCTACGGCGACGACTACCCGACCGACGACGGCACCTGCGTACGCGACTACATCCACGTCGCCGACCTCGCCGAGGCCCACCTCCTCGCCGTCGAGGCCGCCACCCCCGGCGAGCACCTCATCTGCAACCTCGGCAACGGCAACGGCTTCTCCGTGCGCCAGGTCATCGAGACCGTCCGCCAGGTCACCGGGCACCCCATCCCCGAGGTGACGGCCCCGCGCCGCGACGGCGACCCGGCGGTGCTCGTCGCCTCCGCCGCCACCGCGCGCGAGAAGCTCGGCTGGCGCCCGTCCCGCCCGGACCTCGCGGGCATCGTCGCCGACGCCTGGGCCTTCGCCCGGCGAAAGGGGTAGCGCATGGCCACGGCAGCCGAAGTCGCGGCGCGGTTCGCGAAGTTGTACGGATACGCGCCCCACGGCGTCTGGTCGGCACCCGGCCGCGTCAACCTCATCGGCGAGTACACGGACTTCAACGAGGGCTTCGTGCTGCCGCTGGCCCTCCCGCACACGGCGGTCGCCGCCGTCTCCCCGCGCACCGACGGCGTCCTGCGGCTGCACTCCGCCGACCTCGACGCGCCCCTCACCGAACTGCGCGTCGACGAGCTGACCCCGCGGGCCGACGGCGGCTGGGCCGCCTACCCCGCCGGGGTCGTCTGGGCGCTGCGGGAGGCCGGACACTCCGTCACCGGCGCCGACCTGCACCTCGCCTCGACGGTCCCGACCGGCGCGGGCCTGTCGTCGTCGGCCGCCCTGGAAGTCGTCACCGCCCTCGCCCTCGACGACCTGTTCGGGCTCGGCCTCACCCGGCCCGAACTGGCCGTCCTCGCCCAGCGCGCCGAGAACGCCTTCGTCGGCGTCCCCTGCGGCGTCATGGACCAGACGGCGTCCGCGTGCTGCGCCGACGGACACGCCCTGCACCTGGACTGCCGCGACCTGTCCCTGCGCCAGGTCCCCTTCGACCTCGCGGCGCACGGACTGCGGCTCCTCGTCGTCGACACCCGCGTCAAGCACGCGCTCGGCGACGGCGCCTACGCCGAGCGCCGCGCCGGCTGCGAGGAGGGCGCCCGCACCCTCGGCGTCAGCCACCTGCGCGACATCGCGTACGAGGAACTGCCCTCCGCCCTGGCCAAGTTGCGGGACGGCAAGGTCCGCCGCTACGTCCGCCACGTCGTCTCCGACGACCACCGCGTCGAGCGGGTCATCGGCCTCCTGGACGCCGGCGACGTCCGCGCGATCGGCCCCGTCCTCACCGAGGGCCACGCCTCGCTCCGCGACGACCTGCGCATCTCCTGCCCGGAGCTGGACCTCGTCGTGGACACCGCCAACACGGCGGGCGCGCTCGGCGCCCGGATGACCGGCGGCGGTTTCGGCGGCTCGGTGATCGTCCTCGTCGAGACGGACGACACCGACAAGGTCACCGCGGCCGTCCTGACGGCGTTCGCCGCCGCGGGCTTCACCGCGCCGCGGATCTTCCCCGCGGTGGCGTCGGCGGGGGCGCGCAGAGAGATCTGAGGCCCGCCGAGCGGTCACACTCCCGCGCGGCGGCTCGTCATGGCAGTGAACAACCCCCGACCGGGGCGTGAAGGCGCCCCGGTGACTGCCGGATGAGGAGCACCCCCTGATGTCCACCGCCCACGTCGCCGTCACCGTCCTGGCCGCCGCGATGACCGGTTTCTCGGCCGCCTCGGTCTTCCTGCGCTCGAAGTCGGTCGTCCGGTCCATGGCCGACTACGGCGTCCCGCGGACCTGGCTGCCCTGGCTCGGCGCCGCCAAGGCCGCCGGAGCCGCGGGCCTGCTCGTCGGCCTGGCCGTGCCGTGGGTCGGGATCGTGGCCGGGATCGCCCTGGTCCTGTACTTCACCGGAGCCGTGCTCACCGTGGCGCGGGCCCGCTGGTACGCGCACCTGCCCTTCCCCCTGGTGTACGCGGCGCCGGTCGTCGCCGCGCTCGCCCTCACCCCAGGCGCTTGGTGAGCGTGAACTCCTTGACGCCCTCGGGGTAGTCGGGGATCACGCACACCAGCTCGTACCCCTGGCCGCGGTAGAAGCCCGGCGCCTGGAAGTCCCACGTCTCCACCCGCGAGGCCATACAGCCCCGCTCCTCGCGGGCGGCGCGTTCCGCCTCGGCGAGCAGACGGCTGCCGAGGCCCGCGCCGCGGCAGCGGTCGTCGACCCAGAGGAGGTCGACGTGCAGCCAGCGCCCCCAGGTGTGCCCGGCGAGACCGGCCACCACGTCACCCGTCGCGTCCAACGCCCAGAAGGCCAGCGGGACTTCCTGGTCGTCGACCGTGCCCCGCAGGGCCCGGAGCCGAGGGGAGGCCGCCGTGTTCGTGTCCGCGAGCCGCGAACGAAGCAGAGCCAGCCGCTCTTTGTCGACTCCTGTCTCCATGCGAAACATACGGCTCACCATAAACGCGCCGGACAATCAGTTCTGCAAATCACCTTCCGCTCCTGGCGTGCGGCCCTACTCTGAAGAACAGTGCCGGTGGGGGCCGGCGCCGATCAGGGGGCGAGACGGTCGGGTGCGACGCCCGGCATGGGGGTGGGCGCGGACACGCGCGGCGGCGGCCGTGCGACCGCGGCGACCCCCGTTCCGGACGCCGCGCCCGCGTGGATCGTTCCCCGACGTATTCGACGGGGGTATCCCTGCTCCTTGCGGGAGCGCGGGGGAGGGGGTTTTCCATGGTTCGCATCCGAGTCCTGGTCGTCGACGACCACCGCATCTTCGCCGAGTCGCTGGCCGCGGCGCTGGCGGCCGAGCCCGACGTGGAGGTGTCCGCGGCGGGCAGCGGCCCCGCCGCGCTGCGCTGCCTGGAGCGGGCGGTCGCCGAAGGCCGCAGGTACGACGTGCTGCTCGTCGACGCCGACCTCGGCGCCACCGCGAGCGCCCTGAACGGCACACGGCCCGCGGTCCCCGTCCAGGACGGCAACGCCGAGGGGCTCGTCGACGGCATCTCCCTCGTCGCGGGCGTCCGCTCGGGCCAGCCCGGCGTCCGCACGGTGGTGCTCGCCGAGAAGGACGACCCGCGCCGCGCGGCCCTCGCGCTCCAGGCCGGCGCCTGCGGCTGGGTCGCCAAGGACTGCTCCCTCTCGCGTCTGCTCAGCGTCATCCGGGGCGTCCTGCGGGAGGAGACACACCTGCCGCCCGCCCTGCTCACCGGCGTCCTGCGCGAGCTGACCGCCGCCCGCAAGAACCGCACCGAGTCCGAGCGCCTCGTGGAGTCCCTGACCCCGCGCGAGCGCGAGGTGCTGCGCTGCATGGTGGCGGGCCTGGGCAGGAAGGCCGTCGCCGAGCGACTCTTCCTCTCCCCGCACACCGTGCGCACGCACATGCAGAACGTGCTGGGGAAGCTGGGCGTCCACTCCACGCTCGCGGCGGTCGCGCTCGCCCGCCGCGCCGGGGTCGGCCCGGTCGACCTAACCGGGGATGTTGTCGAACGGGGCGGTCAACTGGCGTAGCAGCCCCGCCAGTTCACCCCGCTGCGCGCGGGACAGCTCACCGAGGATCGCCCGCTCCTGCTCCAGGAGCCCGGCCAGGGCCTGGTCGGCGCGGTCCCGGCCCTCGGCGGTGAGGCGCACGAGCACGCCGCGCCGGTCGCTGGGGTCGGGCAGGCGTTCGACGAGGCCCTTCTTCGCGAGGCGGTCGATGCGGTTCGTCATCGTCCCGGACGTCACCAGGGTCTGCGTCAGGAGCTGGCCGGGGGAGAGCTGGTAGGGCGCGCCCGCGCGCCGCAGCGAGGTGAGCACGTCGAACTCCCACGGCTCCAGCTGGTGCTCGGAGAACGCGAGTCTGCGGGCGCGGTCCAGGTGCCGCGCGAGCCTGCTGACGCGGCTGAGCACCTCAAGCGGCTCCACGTCGAGGTCCGGGCGCTCCCTGCGCCACGCCGCGACCAGCCGATCGACCTCGTCCTCCATGACGATCAGTGTAGGGGGTCTGTCGACGTGAAGTCTCTTGACGTCAAGATACTTGCCGGTGAGGATGGTGGGGGAACGGCGTGACCGCCCGCGCCGCCGTCTTCGAGGAGGCCCCTCATGTCCGCTTCCACAGCCGCCGCCACCTGGGATCCGCGCCAGTACCTGCGCCACTCCGGCCACCGCGCCCGGCCCTTCACCGACCTGCTGGCCCGCGTCCCGGAACCGACCCGCCCCGACGGCCGCCCGCCGCGCATCGCCGACCTCGGCTGCGGGCCCGGCAACGTCACGTCGCTGCTCGCGCGGCGCTGGCCCGACGCGCACATCACCGGCTTCGACAACTCCCCGGACATGCTGGCCGAGGCCGAGCGGTACGCGGGCCCCACGCCGGGCGGCGGACGCCTGGACTTCGCCCCCGCCGACGCCACCGACTGGACGCCGGCCCCGGGGACGTACGACCTGATCGTCTCCAACGCCGCCCTCCAGTGGGTGCCGGGCCACGCGGACTCCTTCCCCGCCTGGCTCTCCGCGCTCACACCCGGCGGTACGTTCGCCTTCCAGGTGCCCGGCAACTTCGACGCCCCCAGCCATGTGCTGATGCGGGACCTGTGCGCGTCGGAGCGCTGGCGGGGGCGGCTCGGCGGACGCCTGCGGCACGCGGACGCGGTGCTGAGCCCCGGCGAGTACCTGGAGCGGCTCGTCGGCCTCGGCTGCCGGGCCGACGCGTGGGAGACGACGTACGCCCATGTCCTGGAGGGCGAGGATCCGGTCCTGGACTGGGTCAAGGGGACGGGCCTGCGGCCGGTCCTGGCGGCGCTCGCGGATGACGCGGAGGCGCGCGAGGCCTTCCTGGCGGAGTACCGCGCGCTCCTGCGCGAGGCCTACCCGGCGATCCCCGGGGGCGGGGGCACGGTGTTCCCCTTCCGGCGGGTGTTCGTGGTGGCGCGGGCGGGGGGTGCGGCCTGATGCTGGAGTCCCTCGACCACGTCCAGCTCGCCGCCCCCGCGGGGAGCGAGGAGGAGCTGCGGGCCTTCTACGCGGGAGTCCTCGGCATGACGGAGGAACCGAAGCCGCCGGTACTTGCGGCGCGGGGAGGCTGCTGGTTCGCGGCGGGCGGCGTGCGCCTGCACCTGGGCGTCGAGGAGGACTTCAGGCCTGCCGGGAAGGCGCACCCCGGGCTGCGGGTCCGGGACATCGAGGCATACGCGGCCCGGCTGGCGGCGCGCGGTGCCGAGGTCACTTGGGACGAGAACCTGCCGGGACACCGGCGGTTCTCCTCGCAGGACCCCGTCGGAAACCGGCTCGAATTCCTCGAACCCACGGCCTGACCTCGCACTTTTGAGTGAAGGCCCAGGGCTTTCCGGGTGAGAGCGCGCCACGCGCCCTAGCGTCGCGGTGTCGCTTGTGCCGCAGTGGCGCCCGCGCCCACACTGATGGAGGAGGTGCTGCACGATGACCGCTCTCGCACATGAGGTGACTCCCGTGGTGGACAACCCGGTATCCGACTTGGACGAGGTCCTGTGGCAGGCGTGGAAGGCCATGGATCTCCCCGAGGGCTACCGCGCCGAGATCATCGAGGGAGCCATCGAGGTGTCGCCCACCGGTCGCCGTCGTCATACGGTCCTCATCAACCGCCTCCGCAGGGCCCTGGAGGCCCACATGCAGGGCAGCGGTCACGCGCCCTACCAGGACGGCAACGTCATCCACTGCCAGAAGGCATGGGTCCCCGACCTCTTCGTCGCCCCCGAAGACCTCGACGAGATCCCCGACGAAGAAGAGCTCGGCGTCGACGCCTCCGGAGTCGCCGTGGTCATCGAGGTGGTCTCACCCGGCCGCCACAACATCGAGCGCGACCGGGTCCGCAAGCGCCGCGAGTACGCCCGCGCGGGCATCCCGGTCTACGTGATCGTCGACGACTTCGACGAGGACGGAGCCGTCCTCGTGCTGACCCTGCCCAACGCGCAGAAGGCGATCTACGAGGGCGAGCTACGGGTGCCTTACGGCGCTGAGGTGGAGGTCCCGAGCGGCCCCGCCAAGGGCTTCACCATCGGCGAGGAGATCACGCGCAGCTGACCGCGCCCCCCGGTTGAACAGGAGCGTCAGCTCTTGCGGTGCCCTATCAGCCGCGGCTTCGGCTCCAGCCCGTCCAGGCCGTGCCACGCCAGGTTCACCAGGTGCGCCGCGACCTCCGCCTTCTTCGGCTTGCGGACGTCCAGCCACCACTGCCCCGTCAGCGCCACCATGCCGACCAGCGCCTGCGCGTACAGCGGCGCCAGCTTCTGGTCGAAGCCGCGGCCCTTGAACTCCTGCCCCAGGATGTCCTCCACCTGCGTGGCGATGTCGGAGATGAGGGAGGCGAAGGTGCCCGTGGACTGCGCCACGGGCGAGTCGCGCACCAGGATGCGGAAGCCGTCCGTGTACGTCTCGATGTAGTCGAGCAGCGCGAACGCCGCCTGTTCGAGGAGTTCCCGCGGGTGCCCGGCGGTGAGCGCGCTCGTCACCATGTCCAGGAGCTGACGCATCTCCCGGTCCACCACGACCGCGTACAGACCCTCCTTGCCCCCGAAGTGCTCGTACACCACCGGCTTGGAGACCCCGGCCTTCGCCGCGATCTCCTCCACCGACGTGCCCTCGAAGCCCTTCGAGGCGAACAGTGTGCGGCCGATGTCCAGCAACTGCTCCCGGCGCTCGGCTCCCGTCATCCGGGTCCGGCGGGTGCGCCGGGGCTGCTTCTCTTTGCCGGCAGGGCTGGTGTTGCTGGAGTCGGTCGCCACGTCGTCCATCATGCCGCGTCAGCGCCCTGGGGCTGTCGGCGGGAGTCGATGCGGGCCTTCGACGGCCACCGCACGTCGTACGCCCAGCCGAGCCGCTCGCACCAGCGGATGATCCGCGCCGAGGAGTCGAGCTGGCCCTTCATCACGCCGTGCCGCGCGGACGTCGGGTCGGCGTGGTGGAGGTTGTGCCAGGACTCGCCGCACGACAGCACCGCCAGCCACCACACGTTGCCGGAACGGTCACGGGACTTGAAGGGGCGCTTGCCGACCGCGTGACAGATGGAGTTGATCGACCACGTCACGTGGTGCAGCAGCGCCACGCGCACCAGCGAGCCCCAGAAGAACGCCGTGAACGCGCCCCACCACGACATCGTCACCAGGCCGCCGACCAGCGGCGGAATCGCCAGCGAGACGATCGTCCAGAACAGGAACTGCCGGGAGATCCGGCGGATCGCCGGGTCCTTGACCAGGTCGGGCGCGTACTTCTCCTGCGACGTCCGCTCCTCGTCGAACATCCAGCCGATGTGCGCCCACCACAGGCCCTTCATCAGGGCCGGGACCGTCTCGCCGAAACGCCACGGCGAGTGCGGGTCGCCCTCCGCGTCCGAGAACTTGTGGTGCTTGCGGTGGTCGGCCACCCAGCGCACGACCGGCCCCTCCACGGCCATCGAACCGGCCACCGCCAGCGCGATCCGCAGCGGCCGCTTCGCCTTGAACGAGCCGTGCGTGAAGTAGCGGTGGAAGCCGATCGTGATGCCGTGGCACCCCAGGTAGTACATGAAGACGAGCAGGCCGAGGTCCAGCCAGCTCACCCCCCACCCCCAGGCCAGCGGCACCGCCGCCAGCAGGGCGAGGAACGGGACGACGATGAACAGGAGCAGCGCCACCTGTTCGAGGGATCGCTTCTGCTCACCGCCCAGCGTCGCGGGAGGAAGCGGTTCACCGGAAGCCGCCGCCCGGCGGGCGGGAGCGTCGTCGATCACATCGGTCTCGGAAGGCGCATCGGAAGCTGTCGTCATGGGCACGTCCCCTGGGGGGTCGAGGGTCAAGGTCGGAGAGAAGGTGCACAGGCACGGGTACCGTTTCCTACGGTTCCGTAACCTACGGCGACGTAAGTATGGCAGCGCGCGGCGTCTCGGCAAGTGGCCGGAACTTCCGCGCCACGCGGTGACACATATCCTGAGAACCGGTCGGACAGCGCGGTCCGCTCTGAACCTCCCCGGAACCTCAACCGGGACCCCTCCCAGATGAGCTTCAAACACTGCAAGGAGCCGCACCTGTGAGCAGTGCCGACGACCAGGGCCGCCAGGCCACCAGCCCCGCCAGCACCGAGCTGCGCGCCGACATCCGCCGCCTCGGCGACCTGCTGGGCGAGACCCTCGTACGCCAGGAGGGTCCCGAACTCCTCGAACTGGTCGAGAAGGTCCGCCGCCTGACGCGCGAGGACGGCGAGGCCGCCGCCAAGCTGCTCGGCGGCACCGAACTGGAGACCGCCGCCAAGCTGGTCCGTGCCTTCTCCACGTACTTCCATCTGGCGAACGTCACCGAGCAGGTCCACCGCGGCCGCGAGCTGCGCGCCCGGCGCGCCGCCGAGGGCGGTCTCCTCGCCCGCACCGCGGACCGCCTCAAGGACGCCGACCCCGAACACCTGCGCCAGACGGTCCGGCACCTCAACGTGCGGCCCGTCTTCACCGCGCACCCCACCGAGGCCGCCCGCCGCTCGGTCCTCAACAAGCTCCGCCGCGTCGCCGAGCTCCTGGAGACCCCGGTCATCGACGCCGACCGGCGCCGCCACGACACCCGACTGGCCGAGAACATCGACCTCGTCTGGCAGACCGACGAACTGCGCGTCGTGCGCCCCGAGCCCACCGACGAGGCCCGCAACGCCATCTACTACCTCGACGAGCTGCACGCCGGCGCCGTCGGGGACGTACTCGAGGACCTCACCGCCGAGCTGGAGCGCGTCGGCGTGCAGCTCCCCGAAGGCACCCGTCCCCTCACCTTCGGCACCTGGATCGGCGGCGACCGCGACGGCAACCCCAACGTGACGCCCGCCGTCACCTGGGACGTCCTGATCCTCCAGCACGAGCACGGCATCAACGACGCGCTCGACATGATCGACGAGCTGCGCGGCTTCCTCTCCAACTCCATCCGCTACACCGGAGCCACCGACGAGCTGAAGGCCTCCCTCCAGGGCGACCTGGAGCGCCTCCCGGAGATCAGCCCCCGCTACAAGCGGCTCAACGCCGAGGAGCCGTACCGCCTCAAGGCCACCTGCATCCGGCAGAAGCTGGAGAACACCAAGCAGCGCCTCGCCAAGGGCACCGCCCACGAGCCCGGCCGCGACTACCTCGGCACCGGCGAGCTGCTCGAAGACCTCACGCTCATCCAGACCTCCCTGCGCGAGCACAAGGGCGCCCTCTTCGCCGACGGCCGGATGAACCGCACCATCCGTACGCTGGCCGCGTTCGGCCTCCAGCTCGCCACCATGGACGTACGCGAGCACGCCGACGCCCACCACCACGCGCTCGGCCAGCTGTTCGACCGCCTCGGCGAGGAGTCGTGGCGCTACACGGACATGCCCCGCGAGTACCGCCAGAAGCTCCTCGCCAAGGAACTGCGCTCACGGCGTCCGCTCGCGCCGTCCCCCGCCCCGCTGGACGCCGCCGGCGAGAAGACCCTCGGCGTGTTCCACACCGTCAAGAAGGCCCTCGAAGTCTTCGGGCCCGAGGTCATCGAGTCGTACATCATCTCGATGTGCCAGGGCGCCGACGACGTCTTCGCCGCCGCCGTCCTCGCCCGCGAGGCCGGTCTCATCGACCTGCACGCCGGCTGGGCGAAGATCGGCATCGTGCCGCTCCTGGAGACCACCGACGAGCTGCGCGCCGCCGACGTCATCCTCGACGAGATGCTCGCCGACCCGTCCTACCGGCGTCTCGTGGCCCTGCGGGGCGACGTCCAGGAGGTCATGCTCGGCTACTCGGACTCCTCCAAGTTCGGCGGCATCACCACCAGCCAGTGGGAGATCCACCGGGCGCAGCGGCGCCTGCGCGACGTCGCGCACCGGTACGGCGTCCGGCTGCGCCTCTTCCACGGCCGCGGCGGCACCGTCGGCCGTGGCGGCGGCCCCTCCCACGACGCGATCCTCGCCCAGCCCTGGGGCACCCTGGAGGGCGAGATCAAGGTGACCGAGCAGGGCGAGGTCATCTCCGACAAGTACCTCGTGCCGTCGCTGGCCAGGGAGAACCTCGAACTGACCGTCGCGGCGACGCTCCAGGCCTCCGCCCTGCACACCGCCCCGCGCCAGTCCGACGAGGCCCTCGCCCGCTGGGACGCCGCCATGGACGTCGTCTCCGACGCCGCCCACTCCGCCTACCGGCGCCTCGTCGAGGACCCCGACCTGCCGACGTACTTCCTCGCGTCGACGCCGGTCGACCAGCTCGCCGACCTGCACCTCGGCTCCCGGCCCTCCCGCCGCCCGGGCTCCGGCGTCTCGCTCGACGGCCTGCGCGCCATCCCGTGGGTCTTCGGCTGGACCCAGTCGCGGCAGATCGTGCCCGGCTGGTTCGGCGTCGGATCAGGCCTCAAGGCGTTGCGCGAGTCCGGTCTCGACACCGTCCTCGACGAGATGCACGAGCACTGGCACTTCTTCCGGAACTTCATCTCCAACGTCGAGATGACGCTGGCCAAGACGGATCTGCGCATCGCGCGGCACTACGTCGACACGCTCGTCCCGGACGAGCTGAAGCACGTCTTCGACACGATCAGGGAAGAGCACGAACTGACCGTCCGCGAGGTGCTGCGGGTCACCGGTGAGGACGAGCTTCTCGGCTCCCACTCGGTGCTTCGGCAGACCTTCGCGATCCGGGACGCGTATCTCGACCCGATCTCGTATCTCCAGGTCGCGCTGCTGAAGCGGCAGCGGGACGCGGCGGCGGCGGGCGAGGAGCCGGACCCGTTGCTCGGCCGGGCGTTGCTTCTTACCGTCAACGGTGTCGCGGCCGGGTTGCGGAACACCGGCTGACCCTGACTCGTGCGGGGGCGTGGGGGCTGATCGCGCAGTTCCCCGCGCCCCTTCGGGGGCGCCCCCCCTCAGGAGTTGTACGTGCTCTGCGCCCGCTCCAGGCCCTCGGTGATCAGGGCCTCCACCGCGTCCGCCGCCCGGTCCACCAGGTAGTCCAGCTCCTTGCGCTCCGTCGACGAGAAGTCCTTCAGGACGAAGTCCGCCACCTGCATCCGGCCCGGCGGGCGGCCGATGCCGAAACGCACCCGGTGGTAGTCCGCACCCATCGCCTTCGTCATCGACTTCAGGCCGTTGTGGCCGTTGTCGCCGCCGCCCAGCTTCAGCCGCAGCGTGCCGTAGTCGATGTCCAGTTCGTCGTGGACCGCCACGATGTGCTCCGTCGGCACCTTGTAGAAGTCACGCAGCGCCGTCACCGGGCCGCCCGAGACGTTCATGTACGACATGGGCTTCACCAGGATCACCCGGCGGCTCGCCGGACCGGGCGCCCCGATCCTGCCCTCCACCACCTGGGCCTGCGCCTTCGCGGCCCGCTTGAACTTGCCGCCGACGCGCTGCGCCAGCAGGTCGGCCACCATGAAACCCACGTTGTGCCGGTTCATGGCGTACTCGGGGCCCGGATTGCCGAGGCCCGCGATCAGCCAGGGGGCGTTGGCGTCGGTCGTCACGTTCGCATGTCTCCTTGGATACGCGGCAGCCGCCGCCCCCGAGGGAGCGGCGGCTGCCGTGCCGGATGTACGCCGCGAGGATCAGGCCTCGGCGGAAGCGTCGCCCTCGGCGGACTCGGCCGGGGCCTCCTCGGCCTGCGCGGCCAGGACCTGGAGGACGACCGCGTCCTCGTCGATCGCCAGCTTGGAGCCGGACGGCAGCGGGATGTCCTTGGCGAGGATGGACGCACCGGCCTCCAGGCCCGCGATGGAGACGGTGACCTCGGTCGGGATGTGCGTGGCCTCGGCCTCGACCGGCAGCGTGCTCAGCACGTGCTCCAGGAGGTTGCTGCCCGGGGCCAGCTCGCCCTCGGTGTGGACCGGGATCTCGACCGTGACCTTCTCGCCGCTGCGCACCAGCAGCAGGTCGACGTGCTTGAGGATGCCCTGGCGGAGGGCGTCACGCTGCACGGCCTTCGGGATCGCCAGCTGGGTCTTGCCGTCGACGTCCAGGGAGATCAGGACGTTCGGCGTACGCAGGGCGAGCAGCAGCTCGTGGCCCGGCAGGGTCAGGTGGACCGGGTCGGTGCCGTGGCCGTAGAGAACGCCGGGAACCTTGTTCTCGCGGCGGATGCGGCGCGAGGCGCCCTTGCCGAACTCGTTGCGGGTCTCGGCGGAGATCTTGACCTCGGACATGTGCACTCCTCGTACAACAGGTGTCGGATGGGGTTACCCGGCCATACGACTGGCCTGCTACGAAGAGCGCGTCGATAACGGACCGCCCCACCAAAAGGTGAGGCCTCCCTCGCCGAGCAACTTGAGCAGTCTACTCGGCCGGGAGGCCACACCCAAAAGGATCTCTACTGCTCCTCGAAGAGGCTCGTCACCGAACCGTCCTCGAACACCTCACGCACCGCGTTCGCGATCGTCGGCGCGATCGAGAGCACCGTGATCTTGTCGAGCTCCAGCTCGCCCGGCGTCGGCAGCGTGTCCGTGAAGACGAACTCGCTCACCTTCGAGTTCTTCAGCCGGTCCGCCGCCGGACCCGAAAGGACGCCGTGCGTCGCCGTCACGATGACGTCCTCCGCGCCGTGCGCGAACAGCGCGTCCGCCGCGGCGCAGATCGTGCCACCCGTGTCGATCATGTCGTCGACCAGGACGCACACGCGGCCCTGCACCTCACCGACCACCTCGTGCACGGTGACCTGGTTCGCGACGTCCTTGTCGCGGCGCTTGTGGACGATCGCCAGCGGCGCGCCCAGACGGTCGCACCAGCGGTCGGCGACACGCACGCGGCCCGCGTCGGGGGAGACCACGGTCAGCTTCGTGCGGTCGACCTTGGCGCCCACGTAGTCCGCCAGGATCGGCAGCGCGAAGAGGTGGTCCACCGGGCCGTCGAAGAAGCCCTGGATCTGGTCCGTGTGCAGATCCACCGTGAGGATGCGGTCCGCGCCCGCCGTCTTCATCAGGTCCGCGACCAGGCGCGCCGAGATCGGTTCACGCCCGCGGTGCTTCTTGTCCTGACGCGCGTAACCGTAGAACGGCACGATGACGGTGATGGAGCGGGCCGACGCGCGCTTCAGCGCGTCGATCATGATCAGCTGCTCCATGATCCACTTGTTGATCGGAGCGGTGTGGCTCTGGATCAGGAAGCAGTCGGCGCCACGCGCCGACTCCTGGTAGCGGACGTAGATCTCGCCGTTGGCGAAATCGAAGGCCTTCGTCGGCACGATGCCGACACCCAGCTTGTGTGCGACCTCCTCGGCCAACTCGGGGTGGGCGCGGCCGGAGAAGAGCATCAACTTCTTCTCGCCGGTCGTCTTGATCCCGGTCACAGCACTGTCTCCTCAGAGAGTTCTTCCCGCTGCCGTACTCACGCGTCCCGATGCGACGAGTCGGCCGAATGTGTGCACCTATCACGGTACGCCGTGTCAGACGCACCTGTTTCCGGTCAGCTTGCGCTGTCCGCCTCCCGGGACGCCGCCTCCGCGGCCTTCGCCGCCGCGCTCCCCGGACGCTTGCGGGCCACCCAGCCCTCGATATTCCGCTGCTGGCCCCGCGCGACGGCCAGCGAACCCGCCGGCACGTCCTTCGTGATCACGGACCCGGCGGCGGTGTAGGCACCGTCCCCGACCGTGACAGGAGCCACAAACATGTTGTCCGACCCGGTCCGGCAGTGGGACCCGACCGTGGTGTGGTGCTTCGCCTCGCCGTCGTAGTTCACGAAGACGCTCGCCGCGCCGATGTTGGAGTACTCGCCGATCGTCGCGTCGCCCACGTACGACAGGTGGGGCACCTTCGAACCCTCACCGACCGTCGCGTTCTTCATCTCCACATACGTACCCGCCTTGGCGGCCGTCCCAAGCCGGGTGCCCGGCCGCAGATACGCGAACGGGCCGACATTCGCCCGCTCGCCGACCTCCGCGTCGACCGTGACGCTGTTGTCGACCCGGGCCCCCGGGCCCACCTTCGTGTCCGTCAGCCGGGAGTTCGGCCCCACCTCGGCGCCCTTGGCCAGATGCGTGGCGCCGTGCAGCTGCGTACCCGGGTGCACGACCGCGTCCCGCTCGAACGTCACCGTCGCGTCGACCCACGTCGAGGCCGGGTCCACGACCGTGACGCCGGCGAGCATCGCCTCGGTCAGCAGCCGGTCGTTCAACGTGCGGCGCGCCTGCGCCAGTTGGACGCGGTTGTTGATCCCCGCGATCTCCTGGTGGTCCCCGGCGACGGCCGCGCCGACCCGGTGCCCGGCCTCGCGCAGGATCCCCAGCACGTCCGTGAGGTACTCCTCGCCCTGGCTGTTGTCGGTGCGCACCTTGCCGAGGGCCTCCGCGAGGAGCCGGCCGTCGAAGGCGAAGACCCCCGAGTTGATCTCACGGATCGCGCGCTGCGAGTCCGTGGCGTCCTTGTGCTCGACGATCGCGGTGACCGCGCCGTTCGCGCCGTCGCGCACGATGCGGCCGTAGCCGGTCGCGTCCGGCACCTCGGCGGTCAGCACGGTGACGGCGT
Source organism: Streptomyces sp. G44 (assembly GCF_016905445.1). Taxonomy (GTDB): domain Bacteria; phylum Actinomycetota; class Actinomycetes; order Streptomycetales; family Streptomycetaceae; genus Streptomyces. The sequence goes on along the minus strand of NZ_JAFEXF010000111.1, from coordinate 3,021 downwards.
TGCTCTCGCCGGAGTGCGTGGCGGCGAGCTTCTGGAGCGTCGCGCCGGTCAGCAGCGGGGTGTCGCCGCAGACGACGACGACGGTCCCGTCGACCGCGCCGCCCAGCTCTTCGAGGCCGATGCGGACGGCGTGCCCCGTGCCGTTCTGCTCCGCCTGGTAGGCGGTGCGGACCTGCGGCGCGATGGCGCCGAGGTGCTCACGCACCTGCTCGCTCTGGAAGCCGACGACGGTGACAAGCTGCTCGGGGGAGAGGGCGGAGGCGGCGTGGAGCACGTGCCCGATGAGGGAACGGCCGCAGATCTCGTGCAGGACCTTGGGGAGGTCCGACTTCATGCGGGTGCCCTCACCCGCTGCGAGGACGACAACGGCGGCCGGGCGGGTTGCGCTCACGGGGATGCCCTTCGGCTTCGGATGGCTTGGGGTGCCTGGGTGGGGTGGACATCCGCAGGATACCGGGGCGTAGGGGGGCGGAAATGGGGGCGGGTCCTGACCGCGGCGGTCAGGACCCGACGAAAAGCGCAGCTCCCCCATCAGGATTCGAACCTGAACAGACGGTACCAAAAACCGCAGTGCTGCCTGATTACACCATGGGGGATGAAACTCGACCGAACCGGACATCTGGTCAGGTCGCCGAGTGGGCACCCAACACTATGCCGTACGAAGCCCCTTCCATGCGACGGTGGAGATCGGCCCCGAGCCGGAAACTCACCGGAACACCGGGGTGGAACGCCCGTACGCTGGACGGCATGACCACGACGGGGGACGACCACACCGCGGCCTTGACCGGGCCGTGGTGGTGGGAGAGGCGGCGCGGGGCCGCGTTGGACGCGGGGCTCGCGGCGGTGTCCGCGGCGGAGTGCGGGGCCGAGGGTGTCGTCTTCGCGCGGGACGCGGGGCTGCCGACGGCGGTGGGGGTCGGTTTCGGGGTGCTCGCGGGCTCCGCGCTGCTGCTCCGCCGCCGCTGGCCCGTCGCCGTGGTGCTGATGTCCATCGCGATCACCCCCGCCGAGATGGGCTTCCTGCTGACGATCGTCGGCCTGTACACGCTGGCGGCCTCGGAGCTGCCGCGCCGGATCACGGGCGTGCTCGCGGCCATGTCGATGACGGGGACGCTGATCGTCGCGCTGGTGCGCGCCAGCCAGGATCTGGCGGAGGGCGGGGCGCCGCCGCCGATCGGGAGCGAGTTCGTGCCGTTCTTCGCGGTGGCCGCGGCGATAGGTGTCACGGCGCCGCCGGTGCTGCTGGGGCTGTACGTGGGGGCGCGGCGGCGGCTGATGGAGAGCCTGCGGGAGCGGGCGGACGACCTGGAGCGGGAGCTCCAGCTGCTGGCCGAGCGGGCGGAGGAGCGCGCCGAGTGGGCGCGCAATGAGGAGCGGACGCGGATCGCCCGGGAGATGCACGACGTGGTGGCGCACCGGGTGAGCCTGATGGTGGTGCACGCGGCGGCGTTGCAGGCGGTGGCGCGGAAGGACCCGGAGAAGGCGGTGAAGAACGCGGCGCTGGTCGGTGACATGGGCCGGCAGGCGCTGACGGAGCTGCGGGAGATGCTCGGGGTGCTGCGTACGGGCGACGGCGGCAGGGGTGCGAAGCCGGTGGAGCCGGTGCCGCTGGCCGCCGTGGGGCACGCGGCGGCGGTCGCGGCGTCGCGCGCGGTGGATGAGGACGGTCCGTGCCTGGCGGAGCTGGAGGAGCTGGTGGGGCAGTCACGGGCGGCGGGCATGGCGGTGGAGCTGTCGGTGGAGGGGGAGCCGCGCGGTTATGCCGCCGATGTGGAGCAGACGGCGTACCGCGTGGTGCAGGAGGCGTTGACCAACGTCCACAAGCACGCGGCGGGCGCGAAGACGTACGTGCGGCTGGCGCACCGGGCGGCGGAGATCGCGATGCAGGTGGAGAACGAGCCGCCGCCGGAGGCGGGTTCGACGGCGGACGCGCGGCTGCCGAGCGGCGGCAACGGCCTGGTGGGGATGAAGGAGCGGGTGACGGGACTCGGCGGGGTGTTCGTGTCGGGACCGACGGACGGGGGCGGCTTCCGTGTCTCGGCGGTACTTCCGGCGGCGGTTCCGTCCGGGGGGTGACGGGGCGGCCTCGCCCTGGCGGGTCGGTGGCTGGGTGGTGGGTGGTCGTTGCCGGCCGTTGGCCGGGTGGGGGTGAACCCCTGGAGCCGCGGGGCGTGGTGTGCGGCTCGGGGTCAGGTCGCCGAGAGGCGGGTCGGCTGGGCGCCGGTGATCAGGGTGGCGAGGGCCTGGTCGAGGTGGGCGCCGAGGAACCAGTCGCCGCTGTGGTCAAGGCTGTAGACGCGGCCTTCTGTGTCGACGGCGAGCAGGGCCTGGGTCTCCGTCTCCTCGCCGATGGGGCACACCTCCGAGTCGAGGGCGCGGCCGAGGTCGCCGAGGGTGCGGGCGAGGTGGAGGCCGTACATCGGGTCGAGGTGGAGGGTGGCCGGCGCTATCTGGCGGCCGGGGCCCTGCGGGGTGATGTGCAGTCCGCCGAATTCGGCCCAGGCCTCGACGGCGGCGGGGAAGACGGCGTGGCGGTGTCCGGCGGGCGAGGTGTGGCGGCGCAGGACGTCGGCCCAGATCTCGGCCTGTTTGATGTCCCAGCGTCCCGGCCGCCAGCCGGCGGCGCGCAGGGCGGCGTCGACGGGGACGGGGAAGCGGGTGCTGCCGCCCGTGGGGACGGCGGCTGTGGGGTCGGCGTGCATGGGGTGGCCCTTGTTCGGTCGGGGCGGTCCGGGTGGTCGGGGTGGTCGGGGCGGTCCGGGTGCTCGTGGTGAGGGGGCGGGGCGGGGCGGGGGGTGCCGGTCAGGCTTCGGGCGCCGGCGGGGCCACGACCCGTACGCCGAAGGGCGCCGTGAGGGGGGGGCCGGGGCGGCAGGGGGGGGCGGAGGGGGCGGGCGGGGGGGGGGCGTCCCCGCGGGGGCGGCGGGGGGGGGGGGGGGGGGGGGGTTGGGGGCTCTGGGGGCCGCCCGGTGGGGGTGTGGGTGGGCGGGGGGCGCGCGTGGGGGGCGGCGCGGGCGCCGG
>NZ_JAFEXF010000110.1 GCF_016905445.1 Streptomyces sp. G44 | reverse complement strand
GCCCCGCCGGAGCAGCCGGTGGCGGTGGCCGTCAGCCCCGCGGCCGCGACGGCGACCGCGACCGCGGTGCTCGCCCGGCCCCTGTGCCTGCGCTGCTGCCCCATCCTGGCTGCCTCCAAGCGGTCTCGCGCTTGTCGATCCCCCGTCTTTCCCCCGTCGTTCCCCTAACGACCGGTGCGTTGAGCCGTCACGCCGGGGGCCGGGGCCGTAAGCGGCCCCCGGCAGTTCACCCGGGGTCGGTACCGTGGCCGGGTGGCCGATCAGGAAGACCTCATATCCGACCTCTCCCCCGACCTCACCTCCGCCCTCACCTCCGCGCCTTCGCCCGACCTCGCCCCCGCCCACGCGTCCCACCGCACGACGACGGTCGAGAAGGGCCGCTTCATGTCCGCCCAGTGCTCCTGCGGCTGGCGCGGCCCCGCCCGCAGGGCCCGCAGCAAGGCCCGCACGGACGCGGCCGAACATGAGGAGTCCCCGTAGGGGAACCCGCCCGCCCCACACACCGTCTCGTTCTCCGGGAAGCAACGGGGAGGCGACATGGAACGACGTACGTTCATCGGTACGACGGCGGCCGCACTGGCCGCGACGACGGTCGGCGGCTGCACGAGCGGCGGCTCGCGGGCGGACGCGGCGACGCCGCGCGCCGGCAGCCGCGGGGACGCGCCCCTGCGGACCTCCAGCGCCGCCGCGAGCGCCCCCGCGACCCTCGCGGCCCTCGCCAGGGACCTGGACGGCACCCTCGTACGGCCGGGCGAGGCCAAGTGGGCGGCGGCCCGGCAGCTGTACAACACGCGCTTCGACGACCTGAAGCCCACGGCCGTGGCGTACGTCGCGCACCAGGACGACATCCGCACCGCCCTGGCCTACGCCCGCGCCCACCGCACCCCGGTCGCGATACGCAACGGCGGCCACTCGTACGCCGGTTGGTCCTCCGGCACCGGCCGGCTGATCATCGACGTGTCGAAGCTGAGCCGGATACGGGCGAGCGGCACCACCGCGACGATAGGCGCGGGCGCCAAGCTGATCGACGTCTACCGCTCACTCGCCGCGAAGGGCGTCACGATCCCCGCGGGCTCCTGCCCGACCGTCGGCATCTCGGGCCTCACCCTCGGCGGCGGCCACGGCGTGGTCTCCCGCGCGTACGGCCTGACCTGCGACAGCCTCACCTCCGCCACGATCATCACGGCGGACGGCAAGCAGCTCACCGCCTCGAAGACCGAGCACAAGGACCTCTTCTGGGCGCTGCGCGGCGCGGGCAACGGCAACTTCGGCGTCGTCACCGAGCTCTCCTACCGCACGCACACCGCGCCCCGCGCCGTCTCCGCGTACATGTCCTGGCCCTGGTCGAAGGCGGCGGCGGTCGTCAAGGCGTGGCAGGAGTGGGGCCCGGACCAGCCGGACGAGATCTGGTCGTCCCTGCACCTGGCGAACACCCCGGGCGGCACCCCGACCGTCTCCGTCTCCTGCTTCTCGCTGGGCACGTACGGCGAGCTGCAGAACGCCGTCGACCGCCTCGCCGACAGGATCGGCGCCTCCGCGCGCAGCGTGTCCCTGAAGCGGCGTACGTACGAGGAGGCGATGGAGGTGTACGCGGGCTGCTCGTCGTTCGCCACCGACGCCCAGTGCCATCTGCCCGGCGCGACGCCGGGGCGCAGCCCGCAGGGCGCCCTCAAGCGTGAGACGTACGCGGCGAGTTCGGACTTCTTCGACCGCTCCCTGACGGCGGCGGGCATCCGCGCGCTGCTCTCGCAGGTCGAGAACGTGACGGGTGCGAGCGCCGGCAGCATCGCGCTGACCGCGCTCGGCGGCGCGATCAACCGCGTCGACCCGACGGCGACGGCCTTCGTGCACCGCCGCTCGCGGATGCTGGCGCAGTACATCGCGTCGTGGCGCGCGGGGACGTCGGGGACACCGGCACGGGCGTGGCTGAAAAGGGCACACGGGGCGATGGGGCGGTACGCGTCGGGCGCGGCGTACCAGAACTACACGGACTCCACGCTGACGAACTGGCGCGAGGCCTACTACGGCGACGCGGCGCCGCGTCTGAAGAAGCTGAAGAAGCAGTACGACCCGAACCGCTTCTTCGACTTCCCGCAGGCGCTCTGAGCCGCGCCGGCCCGGCTTCGTCCTAGGCCGCGAGGTCCCGCTCGTCCGGGTCGGCGGCGGCCCGCGCGGGCTCGGCGGGCTCGCTCAGCGGCGCGGTCACCGGCCCGACCCGGCGGTCCCACACCAGCCGCCCCACGTGCCGGGACCGCCCGACCGCCCGGGCGAGCGGCGTGAGCAGCGCCATGGCGAGCGGGGACAGGAGCAGGGCGACGGCCGTGCCGAGCGCGAAGCCGCCGATGACGTCGGTGGGGTAGTGCACGCCCATGAAGACCCGGCAGAAGCCCTCCAGGGCGGCGAGCCCGAGGCCGACGAAGCCGAACTTGCGGTGGGCGACGAAGAGTCCGGCGCCGATGGCCATGGCGAGCGTCGCGTGGTCGCTGACGAAGGAGAAGTCGTCCTTGCCCTCGACCAGGACGTGGAGCCCGGTGTGGTCGCGGAAGGGCCGCGGCCGTTCCACGAAGCCTCGGATGGGGACGTTGACGAGCACGGCGATCCCGGCGGCCAGCGGCGCCCAGACGACGGCGGCGACGGACGAGGCGGCGTCGTCGAGCGTGCCCCGCTTCCGCTGGCCCCACCAGCACCACACCACGAGCAGCACGAGGGCCAGCAGCAGGCCGTACTCCCCGACGAACGCCATGGCGCGGTCGAGCCAGTGCGGGGTCTCCCGCGTCAGGCCGTTGATGTCGTAGAGCAAGCCGACGTCGGGGTTCGACCCGGATTCATCGAGTCCAGCCATGGCGCTGCGGCCCCTTGTCTCCTAGCCCGTGGGCGCACCTTTCCGTGCGCCCTTTCCATCAACCCCCGTGGTCGGTCCAGTCAAGGGAACGCCAGTCCCCCACCCCTACGTTCCACTCTCCACCGAAAGATCACCCAGACGTTACCGAAGAGAGACTCATCGCCGCAGCTCAGGGGAGTGTTTTGACGGAGAGTTCAAGCCACCTGACCCCGGGCGCACGCCTCCGCACGCGCCCCTCAGCGCCCCCCTGCGGCCGCCTCAGGCCGAGGCCGGCTTGTCGGGGAGCGCCGCCGCGCCCTCGTCCGTGACACGAGTCGCGCCAAAATAGTCGGGCGTGTCGATCGGGTCGAAACGGATGACGGCACCGGCCCGCGGGGCGTTGATCATGTATCCGCCGCCGACGTAGATCCCGACGTGCCGGATGGCCCGGGAGTTGGTGAGGTCGTCCGAGAAGAAGACCAGGTCCCCGGGGAGCAGCTCGTCGCGCTTGGGGTGCGGCCCCGCGTTGTACTGGTCGTTGGCGACGCGCGGCAGCGTGACTCCGACGGTGCGGTAGGCGGCGAGGGTGAGGCCGGAGCAGTCGAAGCGGCCGTTCTGCTCGGGCGTGCCGTTGCCACCCCACAGGTAGGGGGTGCCGAGCTTCTTCTGCGCGAAGGCGATGGCCCCGGCCGCCTGCTCCGAGGGCTGCACCCGCCCCACGGGCCGGGCGAAGCTCTTGGAGAGCGTGGTGATCGTCTTCACGTAGTTCTGCGTCTCGCGGTAGGGCGGCACGCCGCCGTACTTCAGGACGGCGTACGCGCCCGCGTTGTACGCGGCGAGCATGTTCTTCGTCGGATCCCCCGGCGCGTCCTTCACGTACCCGGCGAGCTTGCAGTCGTACGAGGCGGCGGACGGGATGGCGTCTTCCGGATCCCACACGTCCCGGTCGCCGTCACCGTCGCCGTCGACGCCGTGCGCCGCCCAGGTGCCCGGGATGAACTGCGCTATCCCCTGCGCCGCGGCCGGGCTCTTCGCGCGCGGGTTCCACCCGCTCTCCTGGTAGAGCTGGGCGGCGAGCAGCGCGGGGTTGATGGCCTTGCAGAGGTTGCCCCACTTCTGCACGAGGGGCTGATACGTCGCGGGCACGGCCCCCTTGGCGAGCCCCACGGCCCCGCCGCCCGCGCCGTTCGCGATGCTGCCCGCGGCCATGTAGGTCCCGACGACGAGCAGCGCGATGAAGCTGAGGGCCCCCCCGATCCCGACGGAAGCGACCAGCCACGCCTTACGCACCGTCAACCACCCCTCACCCACCGGGAGTCCGCTCCGCCGCCGCTCAGTGTAGAGGCCGCGTACGACAGCGCCAGGTGCCGGCGACTCGCCGGGGGAAACCGGACCGGTACGGCCCAGGATCAGACGGCCCGAAAGAAGTCGCCTGCTTCATACATCTATATTTCGCCGCCCGGTGACCCTCCGCTGGTATCACCCGTCCTCCATGGATAGCTTGGTTCACTCCGGCGAACGCCCGACCCTCAGGAGCTGACCGTGAACCGCCGCCCCACTCTGCTCGCAGCGGCCGCCTTCACCGCGGCCGCGGTCCTCTCGCTCTCCGCCTGCGGAGGAGGCGACGGGGAGTCCAAGGACAACGAGAAGAACGAGAAGATCGCGGGTGCGGACACGGACTCGGGCGGCGAGAGGAGAACCCCGTCCCCGAAGACGTCGGAGGACGACGGGATCGACCGTCCGCGGATCAGGCTGCCGAAGGACGTGAAGAACGTTTTCGAAGGCGGTGTGACCGGGGATCCCGAGAAGGACGCGGTGCTGGCGGACAACAAACGGTGGGTCGACTCCTTGATCGAGGCCGTGACCGTCGATGCCCAGGATCATCCGGCGCTGAAGTTCTACGCGACGGGTGACGCGCTGGTCTCGTCGGCGGAGTACATCCAGGGGTTCCGGGACAAGAACAAGAGCTTCGTCGGGACCATCAGGTACTACGACCGCAAGGTCACCTTCCTCAAGGAAGGCGTCGCGGCCGTGACCTACTGCAAGGACGGCACGAAGACATATCCCAAGGACTTGAAGACCGGCAAAGTGGATAGGTCGATCGAGGGTTCCGCGAGCGACTACGCCTTCGTCAACACGCGGGTCACGAAGAACGGCAAGGGTGTCTGGCAGACGGATTCGATCACGTCTACGACGGGATCCAAGAAGTGCGTCCCGTGAGCGTACGAAAGGGTCTGCCGGCCCGCTGGATCGGTGCTGCCCTCGCCATGGCCGTGGCCCTGACGCCCACCGGCGCGTACGCCGGAGGCGGCGACACGGCAGGCAGCGGGGACATCGGCAGCGGACAACAGTCCAAGGGCACCCGCCAGGGCAAGAACCTCGGCATCGAGACGAGGGTCCGGACGACCGTCGAAGGCGGCCCGAAGTCCGCGAAGACCGGCATGCTCACCCCCGCGAACAGCAACTGGGACCCGCCGGCCTGCTGGTACGAGCCCGCCTATGCCCCGAAAGAGATCGAAGCCACGGTCAAGGCGATCCGGCAGGTGAAGATGCTCGGGATCGGCGACATCGTGGGCGGGGTCTTCGACTCGTACTTCAAAGAAGGCAAGCCGTACAAGGACTACAACCTCGACAAGCAGGGCGAGGGGAAGTTCTGGGCGGCGGCGGTGGACGAAAAGCGCAAGGACGAGCCCGAGGCCAAGGCATGTGACCGGCTGCCGTTCTGGGTGGAGGACGGCAAGCCGCCGAAGGAGCCGCTCGCGCTCACCCCCCGGATCCTCGCAGAGTATGCCTACAGCCAACTGCCGGTTCCCGACACCGCGATCGAGATGGCGCCCGAAGACGAGACGAAGGTCAATCTCCCGACCTGGGTGTGGCTGGACAAAGCCAGGTTCAAGAAGGTGTCGGTAACCGCGAGCCTGCCGGGTACTGGCCTGTCCGCGACAACGACCGCCGAGCCGGTCTCCCTGAGGATCGAGCCGGGAACGGGTGACGCCGCCACGTACCCCGTCTCCGGTGAGTGCCCGATCGAGGACGGCCGGATCGGCACGCCCCGCGCGAAGGGCACTCCCGCGGACACGGACCCGCCCTGCGGTGTGCGGTACCTGCGGTCCTCCGCCGACGGCTCGTACGCGCTCCGGGCCACTCTCACCTGGGAGGTCAGCTGGACGAGCACCAATGGACAGGGCGGCGACCTGCCCGCCGGCGAGTTCGGTACGACCCAGGACGTCGTCGTACGCGAGGTCCAGTCCGTCAATCGCTGACCACACGCAAACACACAGAGAACTGGACGATGACATGAGCGACCTTCGTCTCGACGGGACGGTCTTCGAGGACCTCAAGAGAACCTTCTCCGGGGTCAGCGACCGCATGGACGCCGCTCGCCGGGCCCTCAAGAGCACCGACGGATCGGTGGTCGGCGCCGGGAAACTCATCGAGGACGTGCACGACTTCGCGGATGAGTGGGGGTACGGCGTCAAGCAGCTCGGCAAGCACACCCAAGGCGCCGTCAAGATGATCAACAAGATCGACGAGGAGTTCGGCAAGCTGGACCAGGCCCTCGCCGAATCGCTGAAGTCGGCGAGGAAGAAGGGCAAGTAGCGTGGGTACGAAGCGTCCCGCTTTCCCACACATAGGCTGGGACCCGACGCCCGGTGACGTCGAGGAGACCCGGGAGCTGGCCAAGAAGCTGGGCGGCCTCGCGGGCGAACTCGGTGCGGCGGTGAGAGATCTCGAGCGGATCGAGTGCGGGGCCTGGAAGGGCAAGGCCGCGCTCGCGTTCACCGAGTACATCGGCGAGGACGTCACCCCGCTCATCCGCAAGAGCCACGGTTCCTTCGACAAGGCCTCGCGTGCGCTGTACCGGTGGGCCAGGGAACTGAAGGAGTTCCAGGACGAGGCCGACCGGCTGGAGAAGAAGGCCGGGGAGAAGCTGGACGCACGGTCGGAGGCCAAGCCGGACAGCGATGAAATGGCCAATGCGTCGGGGGCCGTCGTCGACATCATCGGCGAGGTCCACGACCTGGAGGACCGCTACAACAAGGCCGCTGGCGCGATCAGCGAGGAACTCGACAATGCGGGTGACATCGCCCCGGACGAGCCCGGTTTCTGGGACAAGCTCACGAAGGGCGTCAAGGAGGCGTGGGACGCCACCGGCAAGTGGCTCAAGGACCACGCCGACCTGATCAAACTGATCGGCGACCTGCTGAGCGACCTGACGGCCGTCCTGGGCCTCCTCGCCATCGTCACGCTCCCTTTCCCCCCTCTCGCGGCGGTCTTCGGTACGGCAGCGCTGATCACCAGCGGGCTGGCCCTTGGTGCGCATGGGCTCGCCAAAATGGGCGGAGCCGACGTGAGTTGGGCGCAAATGGGGCTGGATGCGGTGGGGCTGATGCCGGGGATCGGAATGTTCGGCAAGGGGGTCAAGGTGACAGGCGAGGCCCCGGCTCTGGCCAAGGCCGCTGCACTCGGCAAGGGGTTCAAGGCCACCAGGATCGGCGAGGCTCGCATGCTGCTGTCCACCGGCGAGGCCGCTCAGAAAGCCACAGGCGGAATAAAGCTGCTCCCCGGCAAGGTGGTCCTCGGCGGCAAGGCCGAGGAGGTCTACGAAGTCGCGCATGCCAGCGGGCTGATGACGCGCATGGGTGGCCTCGCGAGTCAGGGATATCACTCGGGTCAGTGGATTGGTTCCAAGGGAGCCAATCTGCTTCCAGGGGTGAACATCAATCCGCTGGGAGCCGGTATCGCCATGGATGCGGGGCTGAAGATTTTCCCCAAGATCACAAGCATCCATCAGCATGTGGGAGATGCTCTCTACCCTGGCGACCAGTTCGAGAAGTCGGCCTCCGCCAGCTGATCGTTCTGCTCCGGGGGCAGAGTAAGCGCGTATGGCAACGGACATGGAAACAAAGCACAGGAAGACGGATATGCACATCTGGCAGCCTGACCCCGGCGAGATTCTCCTGTCCCGCACTCCCGTCACCTTTGCGACGGGCGAAGCCATGCCCGTTTCTGGTATGCGCTGGTTCCGGGACACCGAACGCAATGACATCCAGAATGAACTGCCGGGCTGGCCCGAAGGCCCCGTGTACACGCCGCGTTCGCCCGGGAACTCACTTGCGCGGAACGTCGGCAAAGGCGGAGCCCTCGCCTTGGTCGCCGTCGTCATGGGTGTCCTCACCGGCGGCGGGGGCAGCGGCCCCTCCCCCAGCAAATCCGGCAAGGCGACGTCCGACGACCGCGCCGACGAGGTCGATGACTTCCCCGTCATGTGGGGCGCGCGCGGCACCATCGCACGCACCCTGCCCTGGCAACTGGATCCGGCCCGCTCCCCGGACCAGGAGCGTTACCGCACACACGCGATCGTCACCGATCGCCGACTGGTCGTCGTCGGTGGGCCTGTCCAGAAGAAGAACAGGAAGATCATCGACGACGAAGTGCTCTGGGAAATTCCACGATCCGACATCAGCCACGTGGAGGCGCGAAATTTCCGCCACGAGCGGGACGTCAAACTCATCTTCGCCGACGGATCTTGGTGCCGACTGGAATCTCACAACCGCAACAAATTCACTCGGTATCTGATTTCCACCCCGGACTTCATCCCGCTGGGCTCCCTGACGCAGGGACAACGAGACGCCGTCGACGACTTCCTCGCCACCACTGACGCGACGGATCTTTCAGAGCCCGTCGTCACGCGCCTACCCTGCGGGCACTATCGCGTCGAGGCCCTCGTACCGAGTGAGCTCGACGCGTTCTTCGGTAGCAGCAGTCGCAAACTGAACATGAACGCCGACGGCAGCGAGCCGGAGTACACCGACTACCACCCCGAAGACTTCTGACCCAGGAAACTCCCCCATGACCTTCGCGACCAGCGTCCCCCCAGCTCCGGCCGTCGAACCCGATCCACCACCCCTCTGGTTCAACGTCCCCGAGGGCTTCTACGCCCTCCCCCTCGCCGCCACGGCCGACGAACGCACGGCACGCGCCCAGCAGTTCGTGCGCGAGCTCTACTCTCGTGGCGACGAAAGTATCTGGGAACCCGCCGCCCCGTATTACGCGGGTCTCGCCGAACTCATGGCGGACACCGGCGTCTCCTACTCGGCGATGGGACTCTTCTCCACGGCGGAAGACGCGGAGTACGCCGACGCCTCCGCCGGTGTCGCCCAGTGCGCCCTCACCGTCGCAGCCATCCCGACCGACCAGGCATCCGGCGATACCGAAACCATCGCCCAGGGAATCCTCGCCCTCCTCTCCAGCACCCCCCACAACGACGCCCGCTGGCTGGACCTGCCGTGCGGCCCCGCGGTCTCCTGCGTCACCCTCACCGAGTACAAGCTGCATCCGAGGATCACGGCGACCGGTCAGGCGACGGAGCTCCTCACCGGGCAGATACAGGTCCATGTCCCGTTCCCGACGGGACCGTTCACCGCGGTCTTCACGCTGCACACCGCGTCCACGGAGTATTGGACCGAGTTCTGCAACATCATGGCGGCGATCCTCCAGACGGTCTCCTTCACCGAGCCGGCCGGGGACATCGAACCGTCAATGCCCTGAGGTCTCGGTCTACAAGAGCTCCCCCACCCGGGCCGTCCCTACGGCACAGTCTCTCCAGCTGTCCGTGCAGGCCCGCACGAGGGGCAGCCCCCGGCCGCTCTCCCGTGAACCACCCATGCCACCCTCCGCCCAGGGGTCGTGCGGGAGGTGGCGGGGCCAGGCCCGCGGCCCCCACTTGCTACGGTCCGGGCCATGTCTGACGCCTCGGAACCTCTGGCCGACCACACCGCCCCCGTCACCGCCGACGACGTCACCCGCGCCGTCCGCCTCGCCGTCGCCACCCTGCGCGGGGCGCCGGACGACGCCGACTGGGGCGTCAAGGCGGGCGGTCTTGAGTGGGACTGCTGGGAGACGGGTGAACACCTGGCGGACGACCTGTTCGCCTACGCCGCCCAACTCGGCCCCGAACATCCCCCGCTGAACGGCGCGGTCCCCTTCCACTGGGTCCGCCGGACCCCCGGCGGCCCCGCCAACGTCACCCTCGCCGACCCCGCGGCCGGCCCCGCGGGGCTGCTCCAGGTCGTGGAGGCGTGCGGCGCGCTGCTCACCGCCATGGTCGCCACCACCCCGCCGACCGTCCGCTCCCACCACGGCTTCGGCGCCTCGGACCCCGAGGGCTTCGCCGCGATGGGCGTCGTGGAGACCCTCGTCCACACGTACGACATCGCGAACGGCCTCGGCATCGGCGCCACGTGGGACCCGCCCGCCGCCCTCTGCGCCCGCGTCCTGCACCGCCTCTTCCCCGACGCCCCGACGGACACGCCCCCGTGGCCCACGCTCCTGTGGGCCACCGGCCGCGGCGAACTCCCCGGCCTGGGCCGCCTGACCACATGGCGCTGGTACGGGGCACCGCGGGCCGAACGCTGACCACCGGGACGCCGGGACGCCGGGACCGGGAATACCGAAGCCGCCCGCCCGCCCCCGTCCGTCCCACGACGACGTTCCAGGGAAAGGACATAACCGCAGCTCAAGCCCCGTGACAGCGTTCCAGCGTCCCCGATCCCCCGGCGCTCCTTGCCCCCACCGATCAGGGACGGCTTCGCTGTGGAGCGGGCCGGAACGACGGCCCCGTAACGACGTACGACTCACATGCCGTACCGGACGACACCACGCACCTCACGGGGGACCCCATGAAGCTCAAGCGCACCTCGAAGACCCTGCTCGCCGGCCTCACGCTCCTCAGCGCGCTCTCGCTCACCGCCTGCAACGGAGACGACGGCTCGGACGCGTCCTCCTCCGCCGGCCCGAAGCCGACCGCGGTCTCGGACAGCGCCGGAACGGACAGCGGCGGAACGGACAGCGGCGGCTCCTCGGGCTCCGACGGCTCTGACGGCGGCTCCGGGAGCGGCAGCGGTGGAGGCACCACCGCGGGCACCGGCTCCGACCAGGACGGCAAGGCAGGCACCTGCCGCAGCGACGAGCTGGAGGTGACCGCCCACGACAACAGCACCGACAAGACCGAGGGCATCGTCACCGTCGTGTTCAAGAACGGCGGCGGCCGTGACTGCACCATCAACGGCTACGCGGGCGTCGGCCTGAAGTCGGCCACCGGCGACACGCTGTCCGTCGACCGCAACGGCGAGCAGGCCCACACCGCCGTCCTCAAGAACGGTGAGTCCGCCGCCTTCAACATCACCTTCCCGGTCAACAACAACGGCGGCTCCGGCGTACGCATCGCCAAGATCCTCGTGACCCCGCCGAACGAGACGAAGACCGTCACCATCGCCTGGCCCGCCGGTTCGCTCCCGGTGAGCGGCGAGGGCACACCGAGCGGCCCGAAGCTCGCGATCGGCCCGGTCGGCAAGGTCAGCGACTCCCCCGCCGGCTGAGCCACGCGGGGCCCTCCTCGTCGGCCACGCCTCCCTGCTGCTCGTGGCCGCCGCGCTCACCACTGCTCCTCCGTGACGCGCGGATGGGCCGGTCCCGGACCGAGCCGCGTCCCGATCGGCAGACCTGGGCAGAAGACCTGGGCAGAAGTCCTGGTCACGGGCGCCGGTCCGTCATTGCCCGGCGTCCTACCGCGTGATACACAGAGTGACCAGACCTCACCCACGAGGAAACATACGAAGTCGGCCACCGAAATGGCGCCAAGGCGTCACCCTCTGGCGCGATTGTCGGCGAGAATGAGCTGTCCTCTGCACCGAGACGGGCAGAGGTGGCAGAACAACCCACTAGGGGCGGTGAGTTACACATGCTTATGGCAGCCGAAAAGGGCGACATCACCACCATCATCGGCGGGATCGCCCCCGACTGGGGTCCCTTCGGGAGCCTGGGCAACGAGGCACGCGTGATGATCGAGGTCGTGATGGCGATCGCCATCCTCCTCTGTCTCGGCATTGCCATCTGGGGCGCGGCGAAGCAACGCATCGGCGCGACGGCGCTGCGCGACACCTTCAGCGCGGAACAGGGCAAGGGCCTGATCATCGCGGGCCTGACCGGGGTCTTCATCATCGGTTCGCTCGGCACGCTCTTCACCATCGTGTACGGCATGGCGGTATAGCGTCCCTGCCCCCACCCGGCTCGTCCCCGCCGCGTCCCCCGACCCTTCGATCTCTCCCGATCCCTCCTGACCCTTCCTGTCCCTTCCTGACCGTTCTTGTCCCCTTCTCCCCACCCGTCCGTCGTGCCCACCGGCTGAGGTTGCAACTCCCTGATGTCGAGTCACCACACCGCGCCCGCGCGGGAACCAGCACGGCTACCGTCATACGTGTCCTGCGTGACGGTTCAGCGAGAGGTTGAGGGGGCGGTCGCGGCATGAGCCTCGACGACGAGCGGAACGACGGCCTCTTCGGCGGCTCGGGAGAGACCAGGACGCGGCTCCCCGAGGGGGAGGGCGGCGACGACGTCTACGGCGGCGCGCGCAGATCCCCCCGGCCCGGACGGTCGTCCTCCCGGAGCCTGGTCACGGTGGTCGGCGTCGTGGTCCTGCTGATCGCGGCGATCGCCTTCGCCAACCGGGGCGGGGGCGAGGACTCGCCGGCGAGCAACGACGCGAAGAGGCCGGCCGGCTCGGCGACGGCCCCTTCGGGGGAGAGGCCGGTGGGGGGCAAGACGGAGGGCATCGCGACCGGCTTCGCCAAGACGGAGCAGGGTGCGCAGAGCGCCGCGGCGAACTACGCGGTGGCGCTCGGCTCGGCCGAGATGTTCGACAAGGCCAAGCGCGAAGCCATCCTCAGAACCGTCATGGCTCCGGAGAGCGTGGCCGAGTGGCAGAGCGAGCTGGACAAGGCGTACACAGCGCCCTTCTTCCGGAACGTAGGCCTGAACGAGGACGGATCGACGCCGAACGGCTACCGATTCGTCTCACGCACGAGCCCGATCGGCACCAAGGTCACCGACTTCTCGGACGGCAAGGCCGCCGTCGAGGTCTGGTGCAGTGGTCTGCTCGGCCTGGCCGGCGAGAAATCCACCAAGCCGGTCACCAACAGCTGGTTCACGGTCACCATGAAGCTGGCGTGGATCGACGGCGACTGGAAGGCCGTCACGCACTCCCAGAAGAGCGGTCCCGCCCCGGTTCCGGGGGATGACCGTGCGTCCGGCTCCGACGAGATCGCTAAGGCGGTCGAAGGGTACGGAGGATTCACGTATGCCCGGTAGCCGACGTGTACTCAGCCTCAGCGCCACCGTCGCGGCCGTGCAGATCGCGGCGGTCCTCTTCGCGACGCGCGCCTTCGCCGCGCCCGAACCCAAAGACGACGCCTGCGACCTGATTCACGGCCCCGCCAAAAAATACTGCGAAAAGGGCCAGCAACCCGACAACAACCTCCCCGCCGAACCACCCCTCAGCCCCGGCCTCGACCCCCTCAGCTCCCTCGCCAAGGGCTGCGCCGAAGCCGCCTCCTGGACCGTCGACAAGCTCTCCGACGCCGTGAAGGAGACCGCCGACGTCGACTTCACCAACCCCACGTTCCTCCAGCAGTACGCCGTCGTCTTCGCCGCGTCGACCATCCTCACACTCCTGCTGTGGCTGCTCGCCGTCGCCAAGCGGGCCGTACGCGGCGTACCGCTGACCACCGCGATCTCCGAGGCCATCGGCTTCCTGTGGCTCACGGTCCTCGCCTCCGCCTTCACACCGCTGATCCTGTACACCGTCGTCTCGGCGACCGACGGCGTCTCGGACGTCATCGCGAAGGCGACGGGCGGTCAGACCGACCAGTTCTTCGGGACCTTCGCGGGCGCCCTGAAGAAGGGCGAGGACATCGGCGGCGGCCCGATCATGCTGATCGTCGTGTCGCTCGTGTCGATCCTCGCCGCCGGCGTCCTGTGGCTGGAGCTCGTGATCAGGGCGGCGCTCCTGTACGTAGGAGCGCTCCTCGGCACCGTCGTCTACGCCGGCCTCGTCGACAAGAACCTGTGGTCGCACGTCCGCCGCTGGGCGGGCATCATGATCGCCGTCATCCTCGTGAAACCGATCATCGTGATAGTGCTGGGCCTCGCCGGAGCGCTCTCCGCCGACGACGGACCCGACGCGTTCTCCGCCGTCGTCTCCGGGCTCTCGATCATCCTGCTCGCCATCTTCGCGAGCGCCATGATCTACCGTTTCGTCCCGGGCTTCGGCGACGAGATCGCCGGTTCCCGCGACAACCGCATCATGCGCGGCGCCGAGAACAAGGCCGCCGCCGTGATCAGCTCCCCCGCCTCCCTCGTCTCCCAGGGCATCAAGACCCACAGCGCCCGGGGCAACGGAAGCGGGGGTGGCGGCGGCGCCGGCCACCCCCGGCCCGCCAACCCCGCCGGCGGCGGCGTCGCCGCCCACAGCAGCCGTCCCACCGGGGGCGGCGGCTCAGCGAACGGCGGCGGATCTGTCCCCTCCGCCGCACCCGCGCCGCGCAGCGGCACCAGCGCGACCAACACGCCGCACGCGGGCAACCGCGGCGGCTCCCGCACCAGCAGTACCAACCGCACGGGAGGTGAAGGGCGTTGACGACCCAGTCCCACGTGTCCCATCCGGTCGCGCCCCGCCGCACATATCTGATCGGCCGCGCGCGGCCGAACGCGATCGTCGGCAAGAACCGCGAGACCGGGGAGATCGCCCTGATCATCGTGGGGGCGTTCCTCGGCATGATGTGCGGGCTCCTCGTCCCCGTCCTCTCCCTGCGCATCGTGCTGCTCACCGGCCTGCCGATGCTCGCCGTCGCGGCGGTGTACGTCCCGTACAAGGGCCGGACGTTCTACAAGTGGTTCGAGATCAACCGCACCTACAAGCGCTCCCTGAAGCGCGGGACCGCCTACCGCTCCGCCGCCCCTGAGGCCGGGGTCGGGCTGGACGGCCGCGAGGTCGAGGTCGGGCCGCCACCCGGCATCGGCCGCATCAGCTGGCTGGCCGCGCCCTTCGGCCCGGACGAGATCGCCGTACTGCTGCACGCCGACCGGCGTACCGTCACGGCCGCCATCGAGATCGAGGGCCCGGGTGTCGGCCTGCGCGACAGCGAGGACCAGGAGGCCCTCGTCGACCGCTTCGGCACGCTCCTGAAGCACGTGGCGAACGGCGACGGCTTCGTCACCCGCCTCCAGATGCTCGCCCGCACCCTGCCCGCCGACCCCGACGCCCACGCCAAGGACGTCGCCCAGCGCGGCGACGACCGGGCCCTGCCGTGGCTCCAGGAGTCGTACGACCAGCTCCAGTCGATGGTGTCGACCAGCAGCGAGCAGCACCGCGCCTACCTCGTCGCCTGCATGCACTACTCCCGCGACCTGGCCGCCGAGGCGCAGGCCATGGCCCGCGCCGCCCGCCCGCACGGCGGCCGCAAGCTCGACAAGGACTCCGGTCTGGCCGTCGTCATGGCCCGTGAGCTGACCGACATCTGCTCGCGGCTCCAGGAGGCCGACATCCGCGTACGGCAGCCGCTCGGGCAGGGCCGCCTCGCCTCCCTCGTGCACTCCATGTACGACCCGGACCACCCCATCGACCACATCCAGGCGATGACGAAGCGCAACGCCTGGCCCGCCGAGCTCGACGCCATGGAGCCCACCTACCTCCAGGCCAAGACCCGCGAGTCCTCCACCCGCGCCCCCTGGTGCCACGCCACGGCCTGGGTGAAGGAGTGGCCGATGACGCCCGTCGGCGTCAACTTCCTCGCACCGCTGCTCGTCCACACCCCGGACGTGATCCGCACGGTGGCCGTGACGATGGACCTCGAACCCACCGAGGTCGCCATCGAGCGGATGCTGACCGAGAAGACGAACGACGAGGCGGAGGCGAGCCGCCAGGCCAAGATGAACCGCACGGTCGACCCCCGCGACATCGCCTCGCACTCCCGCCTGGACCAGCGCGGCGAGGACCTGGCGAGCGGCGCGGCGGGCGTGAACCTCGTCGGCTACATCACGGTCTCGTCCCGTTCCCCGGAGGCCCTGGCGCGCGACAAGCGCACCATCCGCGCCTCCGCCGGCAAGTCGTATCTGAAGCTGGAGTGGTGCGACCGCGAGCACCACAGGGCCTTCGTCAACACGCTGCCGTTCGCGACCGGCATCCGACGCTAGAGCGCAAAAGTGCGAGCGCACAATTGCGCTAGACGGTATCGACGTAGAGGCAGGCTGTTGCGATGCGGGATCCGCTGACCGTCCTCACGGACGCCTTCACCTCCTTCCTCTTCGGGAAGGTCGAGACGACCCGGCTTCCGGTGCGTACGTCGACGGGGCAGGCCCAGGCGGTCTACCTCCCGACGGCCGCGCCGGGCCTCGGCGACTCGGGCGTGATCATCGGGCGTGAGGTGTACTCCGGCAAGGGGTACATCTACGACCCCTTCCAGCTGTACGGGCAGCAGCTGCCCGCGCCGCACTGGCTGGTGCTGGGCGAGTCCGGCAACGGCAAGTCGGCGCTGGAGAAGACGTACGTCCTGCGGCAGTTGCGCTTCAAGGACCGCCAGGTCGTCGTCCTGGACGCGCAGGGCGAGGACGGTGTCGGCGAGTGGAACCTCATCGCCCGGGAGCTGGGCATAACGCCCATCCGTCTCGACCCGACGGCCGCTCTGGACATGGGCATCCGGCTCAACCCGCTCGACCCGGCGATCACGACGACCGGCCAGCTCGCGCTGCTCCGGACGATCATCGAGGTCGCGATGGGCCACGGCCTGGACGAGCGCTCGGGCTTCGCGCTGAAGGTGGCCCACGCGTACGTCAACGAGACGATCGTGGAGCGCCAGCCGGTCCTGACCGACATCGTGGAGCAGCTGCGGCACCCCGAACCGGAGTCCGCCGAGGCCATGAACGTGGCCATAGACGACGTACGCGCGTGGGGCCTGGACGTGGCGCTGGTCCTCGACCGGCTGGTCGACGGTGACCTGCGCGGCATGTTCGACGGCCCGACGACGGTCGGCGTCGACCTCGACGCGCCCCTGACCGTCTTCGACCTCTCCCACATCGACCGGAACTCCATCGCCATGCCGATCCTGATGGCGATCGTCGGCGTCTGGCTCGAACACACGTGGATCCGGCCCGACCGCAAGAAGCGCATCTTCCTGGTGGAGGAGGCGTGGCACATCATCAACTCGCCGTTCGTGGCGCAGCTGTTCCAGCGGCTGCTGAAGTTCGGGCGACGGCTCGGTCTGTCGTTCGTGGCGGTGGTCCACCACCTGAGCGACGTGGTGGACGGCGCGGCGGCGAAGGAAGCGGCCGCCATCCTGAAGATGGCGTCCACGAGGACGATCTACGCCCAGAAGGCCGACGAGGCGCGGGCCACGGGCCGGGTCCTCGGGCTGCCCAGGTGGGCGGTGGAGATCATCCCGACCCTCACCCCCGGCATCGCGGTGTGGGACGTGAACGGCAACGTCCAGGTGGTCAAGCACCTCATCACGGAGACGGAACGGCCGCTGGTCTTCACGGACCGCGCCATGACGGAGTCGTCCGCCGACCTCGCCGACGACGCCATGCGGGCGGCCGAGCTGGAGGCCGAGGAACGGGCGGCGTACATGGAGCAGCATGCGGGATGACTGGGAGCGCGACCGCCACCGCGGCGCGGGTGCCGGGCGGGGGGTCCCCGACGGGCTGCTGCTGGGAGGTCTCGGCTTCCTGCTGGTCTCCTCGGTCCTGGTCTGGTCGTCGACGTACCTCGCGGCGTGGTTCGCGCACGGCGCCTCACCGGACGGGGTGACGTTCGGCCGTACGCCGTTGGCGATACGCCACTTGATCGGCGCCCCGCAGGACCTGCCGGGCGCCTGGCCCGACACCCCGCCCGGACAGCTGTCGGGGTACGGGCTGTTCTGGGGGCTGTTCATCGGCCAGTTGCTGGTGCTGATCGTGCTGGCGGTCTTCGTGGTGGGCACGGTCGTACGGTGGCGTGCGGTGCGGCGGGCGGACCGAGCGGACCGGGCGGACCGGGCGGACCGGACGGACCGGACCAAGGGTTCCGGGCGTCCGGCGCGGGTGAGCGAGCCGGAGGTGAACGGCGGCCCTGTGAGCGAACCTCTGCACGAGCCTCTGAGCCGGCCTGTGAGCGGATATCCGAACGAGCCTCTCAGCGAGCCCCTGCGCGGCCCTGTGGGCGCGGGAGGCCCGCAGACCACCGCCGCGAGCGCCCCGCCGGCACTCCCCGAGCAACCGGGGCACAGCACACCACTCCCCGAAAGGCTTCCCGAACCACTTCCCGCAGGTCTTCCCGAAGGCCGGGCGTACGGCAAGCCGTTCCCCGAGGCGCCGGAGCCCGGCACGGCCGTCCCGCCCCCTCCGCCGCCCGAGACGCCCCGCACCCCCTTGGTCCTCGGCCCCCCGCGGACCCGCCGCCCCCACGCGCTCCGGGCCGTGCAGGACGCCGAGGGCGCGGCCCTGGTCCTGACCTCCGACCCCACCCTGTGGGAGGAGACGAAGGACGCCCGCGCCAAGCTGGGCCCCGTCCTCCTCTACGACCCCTCCCACCTGTGCGACACGCCCGCCCGCATGCACTGGTCCCCCATCTCCGGCTGCCGGGACAAGGCGACGGCCGCCCAGCGCGCCGCCGCCCTCCTCGCCCCGACGAGGCCGGCGGCGAGGCTCGACGCCGCCGTGGCGGACACGGCGGAAACGTTGATGCGCAGCTTCCTGCACGCCGCCGCGGTGGCCGACAAGCCGATGAAGCACGTCCACCGCTGGGCCCAGGGCACCCAGGCCCAAGAGGCGGTACGCATCCTCCGTACGCACCCCGAGGCGGCGTCCGGCGCCGCCGGTGAACTGGAGGCCGCCCTCATCGCGCACCCGGAACGGCGGGACATGGCACAGGAGCTGACGGCGCGTTCGCTCTCGGCGCTCTTCACGGTGCACGTCCGGGAGTCCTGCACACCGAACCGAACTGATGCGCTCACCCTGGATTCCTTCGTGCATGAAGGGGGCACGCTTTTCGTGGTGGGTGAGGCGATCGAGGATCCCAAGTCCCGCCAAGGCCCGGGTGCCATGCCGCTGCTGACGGCACTCGCCTCCAGCGTGGTCGAGCACGGCCGGCGCATGGCCGAACGGTCATCCTCCGGTCGGCTCGACCCACCAATGACGCTCGTCCTGGAGGACGCCGCCGCGGTGGCCCCGCTCCCCCAGCTCCCGGACCTGCTCGCCACCGGCGCCGACCGGGGCCTGCCCACCCTGGCCCTGCTCCGCTCCCGCGAACAGGGCCGTTCCCGCTGGCCGGACAGCGAACTGCCGGTCTGACGCCCCGCGGCACCCATTGCCGGGGGGGGCGCCGGACCTCCGCTTCCGCCCTCGCCGGGACCTACACCGCGTCATCCGATCCACCGGGTCCCGAAGGCCGCTCCAGCACCAACTCGTACTCCCGCGCGGACGGATCCCCCGGCACCGGGACGACCACTCCACTGCCTACGAAGCCGAACCGCCGGTAGAACGCCTGTGCCCGCGCGTTGTCCTCATGGACGTACAGCCGCACCCGCTCAAGTCCCTCCAGCGACCACGCCCACGCCACAGCCGCCTCGAACAGCGCCTCCGTCACACCGCTCCCCCGGTGCTCGGCCCGCACGAACACCCCCACGAGATGCGCCTGCCGCCGCTCGATCACACCCCCGAAGGCATCGTCCTGCCCCGCCTCCTCGACCAGCACCGTCACGGAACCGGCCCACACGCCGTGCGGCCCCTCCGCCACGAACTGCCGCACCCGGGACCCCCTCGACGCCCCCGAGGCCCGCTCCTGCCAGTACGCGTCCGGCTTCACGGCGGCATCCTCGTACGCCTCCAGGAACGCGACCGGCGCCGCCGGATCCCGCAGCGCGGCCAGCCGCAACTCCCTGACCTGCGGCCACTCCTCGGCACGTACGGCTCGTACGACATGGTCCATACGGTGATCATAGGTTCCGCCCGGCCCGGCCGTCCCGGCCCCCGGGGCCGGGACGCGTCACACCCGGCACCCTCGGGGTCGCCGTCGTACCCCGGTACTACCCGCCACCGCCACATCCCGCCCCCGGTCCGACGACCCGCGCCCGCGGCCGCGTCAGCATCGAAGACATGATTCGGGCACACGGACTCACCAAACACTACGGCGGCAAGCCCGCCAGGAAAGCGGTCGACGACCTCAGCTTCGAGGTCCTGCCCGGCACCGTCACCGGCTTCCTCGGCCCCAACGGCGCGGGCAAGTCCACCACCATGCGGATGCTCCTCGGCCTCGACGCCCCCACCGCCGGTCACGCCACCATCGGCGGCCGCGCCTACGTGTCCCACCCCGCGCCCCTCGGCGAGGTCGGCGCCCTCCTCGAAGCCCGATCGGTCCACCCGGGCCGCTCCGCGTACCACCACCTGATGGCGCTCGCCCACACCCACGCCATCCCGAAGAGCCGCGTCGAAGCGGTCCTGCGGCTCGCGGGCATCGACGAAGTCGCCCACAAGCGCGTCAAGGGCTTCTCCCTCGGCATGGGGCAGCGCCTCGGCATCGCGGCAGCCCTGCTCGGCGACCCCGCCACGGTCATCCTCGACGAGCCGGTCAACGGCCTCGACCCCGAGGGCGTCCTGTGGATCCGCAACCTCCTCAAGTCCCTGGCCGCCGACGGCCGTACGGTCCTCGTCTCCTCACACCTCATGAGCGAGATGGCGCTGACCGCCGATCACCTCGTCGTCATCGGCCGCGGCCGGCTCCTCGCCGACACCACCGTCGAACGCTTCGTACGCGACTCCGGCACCGGCTCCGTCAAGGTCGTCACCCCCGAGGCCGGCCTCCTCACCGAACTGCTCGCCGCCCCCGGCGTGCAGATCACCGGCAGCGCCCCCGGCGTCCCCGGCACCCTCGAAGTACGCGGCACCGACGCCGAACACATCGGCCGCACCGCCGCCGCCCACAGGATCCCGCTCTTCGAACTCACCCCGCACGCCGCGTCGTTGGAGCAGGCCTTCATGGACCTCACGCGCGACTCCGTCGAGTACGCCACCTCGACGACCGTCCCTGCCACGCCTCACCAGGAAGGAGCCGCGGCATGAGCACCGCCCCCACCCCGCACCGCCCCACTCCACGCCACCCCACCACGTACCGCCCCACTCCACGCCACCCCACCACCTACCGCCTGAGCACCAAGGGCGTCCTGCGCTCCGAGTGGCACAAACTCCGGACGCTCCGCTCCACCTGGATCACGCTGCTCACCGCCACCGCCCTGGTCATCGCCGTCGGCATCACGATGGGCGCCACCTACGACGGCGACGACTCCGAGGTCGACACGGTCGTCTTCACCCTCCTCGGCACCCAGCTCGCCCAGATCTGCGTCGCCGTCCTCGGCATCCTCGTCACCGCCGGCGAGTACGCGACCGGCATGATCCGGGCCTCCCTCACCGCCGTACCGCGCCGCCTGCCCGTCCTGTGGGCCAAGGCCGCGGTCTTCACGGCGGTCGCCTTCGCGGTGTCCTGGACGACCGACGTCGTCACCTTCCTCACCGCCCAGATCTGGCTCTCCGGCACCGACAAGGAACTCTCCCTCACCGACGACGGCGTCCTCGGCGCCCTCACCGGCAGCGCGGCGGCCCTCACCCTGCTCGGCCTCATCGCCCTCGGCCTCGGCGCGCTGCTCCGCTCGGTGCCCGGCGCCATCGGCGCGTTCGTCGGCTGCGTGCTGATCCTTCCGGAGGTCCTCGGGATGCTGCCGTTCAGCGCCGTGGAGAGCGCCGTCAGGCACTTCCCCGTCCAGGCCGCGACCGCCCTCGGTTCGGTGACCCGCGTGGAGGACACCATCGCCCCCGGCACGGCTCTGGTCACGCTCGTCCTCTGGTCGGCGGCGACCATCGCCGCGGCGTCGCTGCTGCTCAGGCGACGGGACGTATGACGGACGACTGATGACGGGCGACGGATGACGTACGAGGATGAGGCCGTGACCACGCCGCACCCGCTCACCCGGCTCCTCCAGCGCTGGACCCAGCGGACCCGCGCCTTCGACAGGCGTCACCCCCTGGCCTGGGACGTACTGGTCACCGGGGTCTTCGTGGTCGCCGCCCTCACCGACGCCACCGGCGGCGGCTGGCGCAGAACGGCCGCCGACCCCGAGGTGGCGCGGGGGCTCGTCCTCTTGCTGAGCCTCGCCCTCTCCGTTCCGCTGCTGTGGCGCCGCCGCCACCCGCTGGCCGCCCTCGCGGTGATGACGGCGGCGACGGCCACCAGCAACTGGACGGGCGCCTGGCTCCAGGCCGCTCTGATCCAGTTCATCGTGGTGTTCAACATCGCGCTGCGGCTGCCGCCGAGGACCCTGGGCCGGGCGGCCGCCATGACGGCGCTGCCCATCACGGTCTGTGTCTTCGCCTACCCGCGCGACAGCTGGGACGAGCTGATCGTCCCGCAGATCTGGTCCTTCGCCGTCGTCGCGCTGGCGGGCATCACCGTCCGCTCCCGCCAGGACCACACCCAGGCCCTCGTCGATCGCGCCCACCGGCTCGAAGTGGAACGCGACCAGCAGGCCCAGCTCGCCACGGCCGCCGAACGCAACCGCATGGCCCGGGAGATGCACGACATCATCGGCCATCACCTGTCCGTCATCACCGGCCTCGCGGACGGCGGTTCGTACGCCGCCGCCAAGTCCCCCGAACGCGCCGCCCAGGCCCTCGAAGCCATCGGCACGACCAGCCGCCAGGCCCTCTCGGAACTCCGTCGCCTCCTGGACGTCCTGCGCGACGACACCCCCGGCGCGGCCGACCGTTCACCCCAGCCCGCCCTGACCGACCTGGACGGGCTCATCGACGGCGTACGGGCCGCGGGCCTGCCCGTACGAAGCACCGTGCACGGCCGCCCCGACTCGGTCCCCGCCGGCCGCCAGCTCACCGTCTACCGCGTGGTGCAGGAAGCCCTCACGAACACCCTCAAGCACGGCGGCCCCGACGCCACAGCCACCGTCGACGTCTCTTGCACCGAGACCGCCGTCACGGTGCAGGTCACGGATACCGGCACGGGCGGCAGCTCACCTCCGGGAAGCGGCCGCGGCCTGACCGGCATGCGAGAACGAACTTCCCTGTACGACGGCACACTTGAGGCAGGCCCCCTCCCCGCACCGCGCGGCGGCTGGCGGGTCCGCCTGCACCTTCCGACGGACAGCCTCCCCGAGAACAGCGAGACACCGTGACGACCGTGCTCATCGTGGACGACCAGCCCATGCAGCGCTTCGGCTTCCGCATGCTCCTGGAGAGCCAGGACGACATGACGGTGGCGGGCGAGGCCGGCGACGGCGGCGAGGCGGTCCGCATGACCGCCGAACTCCGCCCGGACGTGGTCCTGATGGACATCCGCATGCCGGGCCTGGACGGCATCGAGGCCACGCGCCGCATCGTCGCCTCGGGCGACCGCACCCGCGTCCTGATCCTCACGACGTTCGACCTCGACGAGTACGCCTACGACGGTCTGCGCGCCGGCGCCTCCGGCTTCCTCATCAAGGACGCCCTGCCCGAGGAACTCCTCTCCGGCATCCGCGCGGTCGCCTCGGGCGACGCGGTGGTGGCCCCGAGCCTGACCCGACGCCTCCTGGACACCTACGCCGACCACCTGCCGCCATCGGGTTCCTCACCGTCCGACCCCGCCCACCATCCGCGCCTGTCCTCCCTAACGGACCGGGAACGCGAGATCCTGACGGTCATCGGCCAGGGCTGGACGAACATGGAGATCGCCGCCCGCCTCCATCTCGCGGAATCCACGGTGAAGACGCACGTGGGCCGCATCCTCGCGAAGACGGGGACGAGGGACAGGGTCCAGGCGGTGATTCTCGCCTACGACACCAAATTGGTGCGCCCGGCGTGAGCGCAATGTGACGGGAACGCAAAAAAGCCTCAGGCCCCGGACGATGTCCGGGGCCTGAGGCTTTATCAAAATTAGTTCGGCGGCGTCCTACTCTCCCACAGGGTCCCCCCTGCAGTACCATCGGCGCTGTGAGGCTTAGCTTCCGGGTTCGGAATGTAACCGGGCGTTTCCCTCACGCTATGACCACCGAAACACTATGAAACTGTCAACCGCACCATGCGTGACCTTGCATGGGGTTGTTCGTGGTTTCAGAACCAACACAGTGGACGCGAGCAACTGAGGACAAGCCCTCGGCCTATTAGTACCAGTCACCTCCACCCGTTACCGGGCTTCCAGATCTGGCCTATCAACCCAGTCGTCTACTGGGAGCCT